>CALCQB010000300.1 GCA_937897535.1 uncultured Novosphingobium sp.
GGGGATCGACATGGGCCTGGCCAATTCGCTGCTGGTCAAGGTCAACCAGATCGGCACGCTCACCGAGACGCTCGACGCGGTCAGCATTGCCAACCGCCATGGCTACACCGCCGTGATGTCGCACCGCTCGGGCGAGACCGAGGACGCAACCATCGCCGATCTGGCAGTCGCCACCAACTGCGGCCAGATCAAGACCGGCAGCCTCGCGCGCTCCGACCGGCTCGCCAAGTACAACCAGCTGATCCGGATCGAGGAAGAACTGGGCGACGCCGCGCACTATGCCGGGGTCGGGGCGTTCGGCCGACTAGGCTGAGCCCAAGCGAATTGGATTGCATGGCGCTGTAATTCGGTCATAGTTCCCCTCGGTCGCGATCAGGGGGAACTATGGCGACCATTCCTGCAGACAACGCGCGCAGTACCTGGCGGGACCGGTTCCTCAACCGGGTAGAGCGGCTCGGCAATGCCTTGCCCGATCCGGTAGCAATCTTCGTCGTGATAATCCTGACGCTGATGCTGGTCTCGGCCCTCGGCGCGGCACAGGGCTGGAGCGTGACCAACCCGGTCACCGGCGAAGTGCTGCAGGCCAAGAGCCTGTTTTCCGAAGCGCTGATGCGGCAGTTGCTGACCGAAGTGCCCAAGACCTTCACCGGTTTCACCCCGCTGGGCTTCGCGCTGACGATCATGCTGGGCGCTGGCGTGGCCGAGCATTCGGGCCTGCTTCCCGCGCTGTTGCGGCGCTTGATGCAGGGCGTTCCCAAGATGTTGCTGGTGCCGGCGACGATCCTGCTCGGCATGCTGACCATCCACGCCTTCGACTTCGGGTTCCTGGTCTATGTCCCGCTGGCCGGGATGATGTTCGCGGCGGCCGGGCGCAATCCGATCCTGGGTTGTATCCTCGGGTTTACCGGCTGCTGCACCGGGCTCGCCGGCAACCTGCTGCCCGGGCAGTACGACGTGCTGATCTTCGGCATTACCCAGACCGGGGCGCGGCTGCTCGCCCCGCAGTGGGAGATGAACCCGTTCGGCAACTGGTGGTACATGATCGCAATCGCGATCAGCTACGTCGGGATCGGCTGGTTTCTGGCCGAGAAAGTGCTTGAGCCGCGGCTGGGGCAGTGGGACGGTCACAGCGATGGCAGCTATCAGGCGCCCGAACCGCTGAGCGATGTTCAGCGCCGCGGGCTGCGGCGGGCCGGTCTGGTCACGCTGGGCTTTGTCGCGGTGGTGCTCGCGCTGATCTACACCCCCGGCTACGCCCCGCTGTACGATAGCGCGGCTGAACCGGCGCAGCGGATACTGCCGTTCTATCGCGCGACCGTGCCGCTGCTGACCGGGCTGATGCTGGGCGCGGGCTGGGTCTATGGCCGCACCACCGGCACGATCACCTCGCACCGCGACGTCGTGACGATGATGGGCCGGGGCTTGGAAGGGATGCTGCCCTATCTCGTTCTGGCCTTTTTCGCCGCGCATTTCGTCGCGATGTTCGGCTGGTCGAACCTCGCCCCGATCGTCGCGATCGAGGGAGCCGATGCCCTGCGCCAGCTTCACGCCCCACCCGCGCTGCTACTCCCGCTGCTGGCGACGGCCTCGGCCTGGCTCGATTTCCTGATCGCCTCGGGCTCGGCCAAATGGACCGCGATGGCGCCGGTGGCGGTGCCGATGCTAATGCTGCTGGGGGTTTCGCCCGAAATGACCACGGCGGCTTACCGGGTCGGCGATGTGGTGACCAACCTGATCTCGCCGCTCAACGCCTATTTCATCCTCGCGCTGATCTATTGCCAGCGCTGGAATCCGGCCTTCCGGCTTGGTTCGCTGCTGTCGGCGACCCTGCCGATTGCTGCGGCCTATTACCTCGCCGGGGTAGCGATCACCGCCGGTTGGGTGGCGTTCGACCTGCCGGTCGGACCGGGCGCAGTGGTTGAATACCATGTGCCGGCCGGGGTAACTGCGGGTGTGTCGCGCTAAGGCATTGCCAGCACCCGGCTTGTTGTTTAACCGTTCGCTTAAACAACAAGAGAGAGGAGCCGGATGGCTGACATTCCGTCACATCCCGATGCGATTCAGCCCGACTGGCTGACCGAGCGGTTGCGCACCGCCGGGCTGCTTGCGGACGGCAGGGTAACCGCGATCCGCTGGGAGGCGATTGGCACGGGCCAGGTCGGCGATTCGGCGCGCTTTCATCTCAGCTATGACCGCGAAGGGGCCGGGCCGGCCACCGTGGCCGGCAAGTTCCCGGCCGAAGACCAGATGAGCCGCGGCACGGCGGCGGCCTTTGGGCTCTATGCCAAGGAAGTCGGCTTCTACCGCGAAATCGCACCCCAGCTCGATGTGCGGGTTCCTGGAGTTCTGGCGGCCGAGATCGCCGACGATGCGGTCGATTTCGTGCTGATCTTCGAAGACCTGGGTCCGGCGCGCGGCGGCAACCAGCTTGTTTCATGTTCGGCCGCCGATGCCCGCGCCGGAATCCGGCAGGCCGCCGCGATTCACGGGCCGAGCTGGAACAACGCCGCGCTGACCGAAACCGACTGGCTTCAGCCCAAGCCCGGCCAGGCCGATCAGATCAAGGCGCTCTACGGCAATGCCCAGGCGATCTGGCGCGAACGTTACGCCGATACCCTCGAGCCGGAGTTCATGGCGATCTGCGAGGAACTGAACGAGGCCAAGGACCAATGGTTCGGCCGCGATGGCGGCCCCAAGGCAATCGTGCACGGTGACTTCCGGCTCGACAACATGCTGTTCGACATCAAGGGCGGGACCGAGGAAATCGCCGTGCTTGATTGGCAGACCGTCGCCGCCGGCAATCCGCTGCTCGACATCGGTTATTTCATGGGCACCGGGATCGGCGATCACCTGCGCCGGGCGCACGAGGGCGAGCTGCTCGATCTCTACTGCGCCGAAATGACCGCGCGCGGGGTGCCGCTGAGCCGCGAGGCGATCTGGGACGACTACGTGCTGGGCGCGCTCCACGGTATTTCGACTGCGGTGTTCAGCGCCGCCTATGTCGAGCGAACCGAGCGTGGCGACGCCAATTTCCTCTCCATGGCCCGCGGTGGCTGCGCACTCGCGCTGCAGCACGGCAGCATGGCCAAACTGAAAGGTTGATCCGATGGTACTTACCCGTGGCGACGACTATCCGCTGCACCAGACCCCGGAGCCGGTCGCCTATGCCGGAACCGACCGCAATTTCTATGACCGCTATTTCTTCAACGGCTATGCCCCCGATGGCTCGGGGTTCTTTGCGGTGGCGTTCGGGATCTACCCGCACCTCAACGTCGCCGACGCGCACTTCTCGGCGATCCGCGACGGGGTGCAATACAATCTCCACGCCAGCCGCGAACTCGGGATGGAACGGATGGACCTGCGGGTCGGGCCGATCCGGATCGAGATCCTCGAGCCGCTGCAAAAGCTGCGGGTGACGGTCGATGGCGAAGGGCTCAAGGCCGAGCTGACCTTCACCGGCCGCGCCTTTCCGATCGAGGAACCGCGCTTCATCCACCGGATCGGTCCGCGCACCTTCATGGACTATACCCGGCTGACCCAGAACGGCCATTACACCGGCTGGATCGAAATCGACGGTGTGCGGCAGGATTGCGCCCCCGGCACCGCCGGTACCCGCGACCGGTCATGGGGTGTCCGCCCGGTCGGCAGCCGTGATGAACAGCCGCACGGCACCGGCGTGGTTCCTGGGTTCTTCTGGCAATGGACCCCGCTCAACTTCGCCGACCGTTCGGTGTTCTTCCACGTCAACGCCGATGCCAAGGGCAACAAGTGGAACACCCGCGCGGTGATCGCGCCGGACGGGGCCGATGCTGCGGCGCTGATCGATACCGACGGCGAAATGGCTTCGCCGCTCACGGCGGGGACCCGCTGGCCGGCCAAGGGCAGCCTGATCATCGACGGACCCGACGGCCCCGAAACGCTGACTTTCGAACCGGTCGGGCGGTTCCAAATGCGCGGGCTGGGCTACACCTCGCCCAAGTGGAACCACGGGCTGTGGCATGGCGTGCTGGAGGTGGAGCGCGAAGACTTCGGCCTGCTCCAATGCGATCCGGGCACCATGGACAATTACCACGTCCAGCTGCCCTGCAAGGTGGTCAGCGACAAGCACGGCGAAGGGTTCGGTGTGTTCGAGCAGCTGATCATCGGACCGTATCAGCCCTATGGCCTCAAGGAGTTCATGGATCTTGGCTGACCCGAACAAGACCTCGCTGTGGGCCAAGGCCGCGACGATTTCGGTCGGACTGATCGTCGGCCTGCTCAGCGGCTGGTGGGCGATCACCGGCGGGATGGGCGGGCAGAACTATTCCGGCTGGTACGGCAGCGCGGTGACCGGCTCGGCTGACGCCGGACCTTGGCTGCGGGCCCGCGTGGCGATCAGCGGGCTGTTGGCGCTCAACAAGAGCCAGGCGATCTACCTCACCCGCAAGACCGACGATGACGGCGCGCCGCTGCGCGAGGAATGCCGCTACCGCGTGACCGGCGGACCGATCCCCGGACAGTGGTGGTCGGTGACGGTCTATGCCGCCGACAACTTTCTGCCGCTCAATGACGATGACGCGCTGTCGTTCGACGCGACCGAGGTGGCCCGCGACGAAGCCGGCCGGTGGAGCGCCACGCTGGCACCGACCAGGCCCGAGGGCCAGGCTTGGGCTTCGACCCGCAAGGCCGGGAACTTCGACATCACCTTGCGGATCTATCAGCCGAGCGCCGCCGCACAGGCCGATTTCGGGTCGATCCCGCTGCCCAAGGTTACCCGGCTCAGCTGCGGAGAAAAGGCATGAAGCGTTCGGTCCAACTCGGGCTGCTGTTTGCCGCAGCCGTGGCGGCCGGCCATGTCGGGCTGGTCCTGTTCGTTCCGCATTTTCTGATGAGCGTGGCCGCCGGCCGGGTTTCGCAGGATGGGGCAGCGATCAACCGCTTCGTGTTCGGCCCGCGTACCACCCAGAATTCGCGCGGAGTGGTGCGCCCGTCGCCCGATCTGGCCTATTCGACCTGTGCGTTCGATCTGTCGGGAGGCCCCCTGCTGATCGAAGCGGCGCCAAGCCCGAACGCGGGCTACGTTTCGATCTCGGTCTTCGCCGCCAACACCGACAACATCGCGGTGTTCGATACGGCGCAGTTCCCGCAAGGCATCCGGTTTGTTCTCGCCCGCAAGGGCCAGGCTACCCCGGCGGGTGAGCGGGTGGTCATTTCCCCTTCGGACAAGGGGATCGTACTCGATCGCCGGCTGGCCCCCAATGCCGCGCTGTTCGCGGCCGCCGATCAGGCCCGCCGCGCCGACAAGTGCGGGCCGATCTAAACTGCCGAACCGAGCCGGGCGAGTTGATCGGCGCTCAGCACCAGGCTGGCCGCGCCGCACAATTCCTTGACCTGTGCAACCGAGGTCGCGCTGGCAATCGGCGCGCCGATCCCGGGCTGGACCCGCAGCCAGGCCAACGCGACCTGGGCGTGGGTTGCGCCGGTTTCGCGGACCACATCGTCCATCGCGGCCAGCATCGGCTTGCCGCTCTCGATCAGCGTGGTCATCCGGGCACCGCGCACCGATTTGCCAAGATCGGCTTCGGTCCGGTACTTGCCAGTGAGAAAGCCCGAAGCGAGGCCGAAGAACGGCAGCATCGGAATGCCGCGTGTGGTGCAGAGCTGCTGCAGATCGCTGCCATAGGCATTGCGCGCAACCAGGTTGTATTCGTTCTGCAGCACGCTGAACGGCATCGCGTCCTGCTGCTCGGCGGCGTCGAGCGCTGCGGTCAGCCGCGCGACGGTGAAGTTCGACGCACCCAGGCTCCGCACCTTCCCTGTCCTTGCCGCCCCATCGAACGCGGCGACGACATCGGCCATCGCCAGCTCTTCGTAATCGCGGTGGGCATAATAGAGATCGACATAGTCGGTCTGAAGCCGCTCCAGCGACGCCTCGAGCGAGGCCAGCACCCGCTCAGGCTGGTAAAGCTCGCTCCCGCCCAGCATCCCGGTCTTGGTGTGCAGCTTCATCTCGGCGCGCTTGCCGCTGGCGGTAAACCACTTGCCCAGCACGGTTTCGCTCTCGCCGCCCTTGTGACCCGGAACCCAGGCCGAATAGACGTCGGCGGTGTCAATCATCCGGCCGCCGGCTTCATAGAAAGCGTCGAGCACCGCGAAGCTGGTCGCTTCGTCGGCGGTCATTCCGAAGACGTTGCCGCCCAGGACCAGTGGCAAGCCGGCAATGGCAGGGTGATCAATCATCTTGGTTCTCCAGGAAGGTAGGTTCAGTCGCCCTTGAACACCGGTTTGCGCTTTTCGAGGAAAGCGTTGACCGCTTCGGCATTATCCTTGGTGGCATGGGCGACCGCCTGCATCGCGGCGGACATTTCCAACACCTGGCCAATGCTCATCGACTGGGCATCCCAGATCAGCCGCTTGGCCATCCGGACCGCGAAGGACGGGTTGCAGGCGATCCGGGTGGCGAACTTGCGGGCGGCGTCCATCAGTTCGGCATCGGGCACGACCTGGTTGATCAGGCCGATCTTCAGCGCTTCGGCGGCGCCGATTGTCTCGCCGGTCAGGGTCAGTTCGGCCGCCTTGGAAAAGCCGACGATCCGCTGGATCAGCCAGGCCCCGCCGTCGCCGGGAATGATCCCCAGCTTGACGAAGCTTTCGGCAAACTTGGCGCTTTCGCCCGCGACCCGCAGGTCGCACATACAGGCAAGGTCAAGTCCGGCGCCGATCGCCGGGCCATTGACCGCCGCGATAACCGGCACTTCGAGCGCGGCGAAGGCCAGTGGCAAGCGCTGGATCCCGCTCTTGTAATTGCGCCGGGTCCGGGCCGGGAGACTGGCGTTGAGCCCGCCCGAATCCGGCATCATCGCCTTGAGGTTGCCGCCCGCAGAAAAGGCCGAGCCCGCGCCGGTCAGGATCGCAACGCGAACCTTGGGATCATCTTCCATCCGCGCCAGCGTATCGAGCAGCGCCTCGATCAGATCGAGATCCGAGATCGGGTTGCGCAGTTCGGGCCGGTTGAGGGTGATCGTGGCGATGCCATCGGCGTCGAGTTCATAGAGGACCGGGCTGTCCATGGGCGTGTTCTCTCCAGTTCAGGTCTTGGCAGCGGCTTTGGCACGGCGCTCGCGGACCGACAACCACCATGTCAGCACGACCGCCGCGCCCAGCGCCAATACGATTGCGGGGATCAAGCCGAGCCCGGCCATGAGGGCCGCGCGGAAGGTCGACATGTGCACCGCATAGAGCGGAAACGACAGCATGCCCGACCATACCGCCCAACGCGGCGCGCTGCGAAAAGCGAGGCCACCGGCGATCAGCAGCGGGCAGGCAATCAGGATGAATGCGATGTCAAAGACCCATCCGAAGACCAGCAACGGCGTGGTCATCAGCGCGGGCAGCGCGATCATCGCCAAGGCGGGCGGCACGGCAACCGGTGGTTCGTCCTGCCACAGCCGCCACAGCAGTACACCGATGCTGTAGGAGCCGAGGCTGCGGACTACCGCCGGGCCGGCATGGACGGTCAGCGAACCGAAATCGAGATCGCCAGCCAGCCGCGCAAGAATTGATAGAACAAGCAGCAGGGCAGCGATCAGCGCGAACAGCGCGCGGTTCGACAGCCGCCACAGGAATGCCCCGTGGATCGCATTGGCGACCAATTCGTAGAAGATCGACCAGCCGGGGCTGTTCAGCGGGGTCAGTTCGTTGTTCACCGGCGAGGGCAGCAAGGCCATGTTGAGCGCGAAGCCCAGCGCAAACCAGGCCGGATCACCGGTCGCGCGCCACAGGTATCCCACCCCGATCAGGCTGCCGACCGCCATGGTCAGCCACAGCCGGCGATAGCGGATCAGCACGAAGTTGCCGGCGCCGAGCCCGCCGCGCATCCGTTCCTCATAGGTCCGGGCCATGACATAGCCGGACAGCATCATGAAGAAGTCGACCGCGAGGTAGCCCTTGCCCCAGATGCTTGGAGTCTCCGGGTAAATCCCGTGCAGATGGAACGCAAACACGCACAGCGCGGCAATCCCGCGCATCGCATCCAGACCGTGAAGGCGCCGGACCGCTCTCATCCGACCAGGCGTTCGATGAACCAGAAGCTGGCGGTGATGCCGATCGCGTAAGTCGCGGTGACCGTTGCCGGGCGCAGGGCTTGCGGAGCGAACCGGCGAAAGAGTGCGATCAAGGCCATGGTTGCGCTGATCACTACCAGCTGCCCGGCCTCGACACCAAGGTTGAAGGTCAGCAGCGCTGTGGGAATATCGCTCTCGGGCAAGCCGATCTCACGCAGTGCACCGGCGAAGCCAAAGCCGTGGATCAGCCCGAACAGGAACGCGACGATCCAGGGTGCGCGCTCGGCCAGGTGGGGATCATCAGGGTCGCGCTTGACGACTTCGACCGCCAGGAACACGATCGACAGGGCGATCAGCGCCTCGACCGGGGCCTGGGCCAGCCCGACCAGCCCCAGGGTCGAGCCGATCAGGGTGATCGAGTGAGCCACGGTGAACGCGGTTGCGGCCTTCACGACCATCCCTAACCGCCCGATCAGCAAGACCAGCGCGATCACGAACAGCAGGTGGTCGTACCCCTCGAGGATGTGGATGATCCCCAGCACGAAATAGCTGCGCGCGACTTCCCAGGCATCGGGCTGGATCGCCACTTCGACCATCGCCCGGTCCTGGGTCAGCCGCGCGGCCTGGACCGGTCGGCCCATAGGCGCGACGCGCAGCAGGGCATCGGTGAAGGCCGCATCCATCCCCGCCAGCCCAACCTGCGATCCGGCCAGGTCCTTGCTGCAGGTCAGGCGGCTGGTCGCGACCAGGACCAGCCCCTCGACCCGCGCCTGCGGCGGCGACTGGGTGCAGAATGCGGGGAAGGCGGGGCGGGTGCGCGTGGCGAGGCCGCCCAGCACCGGGGCCTTCCACACCAGCTTCCAGTGCTGCGCGTCCTGCTGCGTAAATTCGAGATAGCCGGGCCGCAGCTCGTCGGCCTGGGCGGGAACCGCGACCAGCGCAGCCAGCAGGATCAGCAGCAAGCGAAAGACGCGCGTCACTTGGGCAGCTCGATCACCACGTCATAGCCCTCGAGCATCCGGGCATAGGCCTCTTCGCGGGCGCGGGCATTGGCACCGGCGCGCCAGTCGTTCTCGACCCGCTGGCGGACCTTGGCGAGGACCGGCGGTTGCGCGGCCGTACGCGCCGAGACGCGGACCAGGTGAAGCCCAAGGCCCGAGGCGATCGGTCCGTTCCACGGCCCGGGCGCGACATTGCGCAAGGCCAGGGTGAACTCGTCGCCGAAGGTGCCCGATATCTGGTCAGCCGAAGCGCCGCTGAAGCTTGCCGGGATCGGGATCGGGGTTCCCGTAACGCGCTCACGCTTGCGCAACCGGGCGAGCTGGGTTTCGGCCAGCGCCCGGTTCTGCGGCGTATCGGCCCCGAGATAGACCTGATCGAAGCTGGTGCGCGGATCCTCGGCATAGCGGGCCGGGTCCTTGTCGATCAGCGCCTGCAATTCGGCATCCCTGGGCGTCTTGGTCTCGGCCTCGGCGACGGTCATCGCCTCGAGCTTGCGCCGCATTCGCCGCACCACCACCTCGTCGCCCTGGTCGAGGCCGAGGTTCAGCGCTTCACGGTAATAGACCTGGTCCGCCACCCAGTCGCGGATCAGACCGTCGGTCTCGTCCTTGCTCGGCATTCGCCGGAAGTTGTCGTAGAACCGGCTGACCAGCCCGCCGACCACCCGTTCGTCGACCACGATCCGGCGCTCGCCGAGGTCTGGTGTCCGGCCCGAAAGCAGGGTGAAGACCAGCGCTCCGGCGATCAGGAAATGGACCAACGGCTCCCGCAGAAGCCGCCGGGCCGAAGCTTTGATGGTCATGTCAGGCCGGGTTGTACCAGATCGCCGAGGTATAGGCGCGTTCCTGCTGCCGCAGCGGGATCTCCGGCGGCAGGGTCAGCTTGTACTTGGCCAGATCGTAATCCATCCAGGTCGGGGTCGGAATCTGCAACACCCGGACATAGTAGAACGCGCGAAGTTTGGGATCGAACTCCGGGTCGTTCCAGACCGTCGCCAGGCTCGGCGCGCCGATGGTGTTCTGGTAGGTCGCGGTCGCCACATCGACCGTATCGCCGACCGCCGGCACCTTGCCGCCAACCGCGACGCGCTTGGCCATGTCGGACCAGACCACGTCGAACACCTTTTCATGCGACTGGCCGCTGGCATCGACCCAGCCCTTGATCACCTGGACCCGGTCGAGATTGCCGTCCTGCGGATCCTTCAGCGCCGAGATCACGAAGCTGGGCGAGCCGGTCCCGCCGGGCTTTAGTTCGCCGCCCATCGGCACGCCGCGGGCATATCCGGCCTTGACCCAGTCACCCTTGAGGTCATCAGCCTTGAAGTCCCAGCCGCCAAACACCCGCACAGTCATGCGCGGGCCGGTGGTGGCATAGACCTCGCGCCGCATCATCGCGTCGAAGATCGCCGCGCGGCTGTTGGAGGTGGCCCAGACCGCGGCATAGCCGCTGGCCAGGCTCTGCCAGTTCATCCGCCCGCTCATCACGCCGGGAACGAACCCGTCGGTCGCGCGGTGCGAGCTTGGCTCGACCCCGGCGTGCTTGCCGAAGAAGTTGTTCTCGTCGGTGGTCGAGAGCGAGGTGTGGCTGTCGGTCGATCCGATCACCCCGAACTTGTAGGGGTTAACGCCGGTCCGCTGCTCGATCAGCAGTCCGCGCTTGAGCGCCTCGCGCACATAGGAGCCGGGCAGGTCGCCCTGCTTGGTCGGGATATTGCCCAGCAGGTTGAACTTGTCCCAGCCCGTCGTGCCATAACCAGCGAATTCGTCGTTGGGCGACATGAACGGATGGGCCTCGCTGTCCCCCTTGATCTGGGTGATTTCGGCGACCGGTTCATGCAGCGCGCGGCGGCGGGCATAGCCGGCGCTGATCGGCCCGCCGCCGGGCTCGGTCATCATCCACATCAAGCCGTTGGAGAGATTGCCGTTGTGCGGGATCGCCAGCACCTTGCCGCCGGTGTCCTTTTCATAGGCGTCCATCTTGTCCCACAGGTCATCCGGCCACAGGCTGGCCTGCGGATCCCATGGCACCAGCTTGCCGACCTTGTCCTTGCCGTCCCGGAAAATGACGTTGCGGTGCAGGTTGTTGCCGGTCTGCATCAGCGTGTACTCGAACCCGATGAAGGCGGTGAACTTACCCGGTTCGTTGTAGTCTTCGACCGTGTCGAGATGTTCGTCCCACAATTCGCGGATGCGCTTGGCCGATTTTTCGGGATCGTTGAGCGCCTTGGGAATCAGGCCACTGGCCCGCGCGGCGAGCATTTCGCCGGTAGCCTTGAGCGAACCTGCGGGGCCTTCGTGCATCATGTCATACCACCGCAGCGCGGTCGGATCGGTAATCATCATCCGCGGCGCTTCGTACAGCGCCTTGGTCGCGCCGATCCCTTCGGCGTGATCGCTGACCACCAGGAAGTCGAGCGGGCGGGCCAGCTTGGCCTTGACCCCGGTGCTTGATACGACTTCTTCGCCCTTGGCAAAGCGCAAAGCGGCTTCGGGGTCAAGCCGGGTGCCGAACCCGAACGCATCGACCGAATTGCTGGTGTGCAGATGGGTGTCGCCCCAGTACACCTGCTCGGGGTAAGCGTTGTTCTTGACCTCGGCCTTGCTGCCGACCGATTTCCCGATCTTGTCACAGCCACTGACCAAAGCCGTTGAAGCGAGCAGCAGCGCTGCTCCCATAAGTGCCTTGCGCATCGCTTTGCCCTCCATCCCGTCTCCAATCGTAACTTGCCAGTTTGGCGGTTCAGGTCAAGCATCGAGCGGGGGTTTGCAGGGCTTAATCGTTCGGTTAAGGCACACGCATGACCGAGAGCCAGGACATCATCGAAATCCGCCGTGCGGTGCAGGCGCTGTGCGCCGAGTTCCCGGGGGAATATTGGCGGAGCAAGGACCGCGAACGGGCCTATCCGGGCGAGTTCGTCGATGCGCTGACCCGGTCGGGGTTCCTCGCCGCGCTGATCCCAGAGGAGTTCGGCGGCTCGGGCCTCAGCCTCGATGCGGCGGCGGTAATCATGGAGGAAATCCAAGCGGCCGGCTGCAACGGGGCCAGCGCCCACGCGCAGATGTACATCATGAACACGCTGCTGCGCTATGGTTCGGCCGAGCAGAAGGCGGCCTATCTGCCCGGCATCGCCGATGGCTCGCTGCGGCTGCAGGCGTTCGGGGTGTCGGAGCCGGCCAGCGGAACCGATACGCTGAGTTTGCGGACCGTCGCAGTGAAGGACGGCGATCATTACGTGATCAACGGCCAGAAGATCTGGACCAGCCGGGCCGAACATTCCGATCTGATGCTG
Organism: uncultured Novosphingobium sp.; assembly: GCA_937897535.1. Lineage (GTDB taxonomy): Bacteria > Pseudomonadota > Alphaproteobacteria > Sphingomonadales > Sphingomonadaceae > Novosphingobium. The sequence continues at coordinate 12,334 of CALCQB010000300.1, forward strand.
CTGCTCGCCCGCACCACCCCGCGCGACCAGGTTGCGAAAAAGACCGAGGGGCTGTCGATCTTCCTGGTCGACATGCGTGAGGTGGTCGGCAGCGGGATGACGATCAAGCCGATCCGCACGATGATGAACCACTCGACCACCGAGGTGTTCTTTGACGACATGCGGATTCCGGCGAGCAGCCTGATCGGCGAGGAGGGGAAGGGGTTCCGCTACATCCTGTCGGGCATGAACGCCGAGCGGATCCTGATTGCGGCGGAATGCGTTGGCGACGCCAAGTGGTTCATCCAGAAGGCGACCGACTATGCCAAGGACCGTTCGGTCTTTGCCCGCCCGATCGGCCAGAATCAGGGCGTCCAGTTCCCGATCGCGCGCTGCTATGCCCAGATGTGCGCCGCCGAACTGATGGTCCACCATGCGGCGCACACCTATGACGCGGGCGGCAATCCCGGCGAAGAGGCCAACATGGCCAAGCTGCTCGCCAGCGAAGCCAGTTGGGCCGCCGCCGACATGTGCGTCCAGACCCACGGCGGGTTCGGGTTTGCCGAGGAATACGACGTCGAGCGCAAGTTCCGCGAGGCGCGGCTCTATACCGTCGCCCCGATCAGCACGAATCTGATCCTGTCATACCTGGCCGAACACGTGCTCGGTCTGCCGCGCAGTTACTAGAACAGCACGAACGGATTGCTGACTCCGGTATGCCTGGCCGGGCTGGGCAACAGCACCATCCGTCCGCGCTTTGCGTTCCAGCTGAATTCGCCCGGGCAAGCCTCGGCGCCGAAGCCGCCGCATTCGCTGCCGTGGAAATCGAACACGAAGACGATTCGGCCGGCGCGCTTTTCGATAGCGAGCTCGCGCATCTGGCGGTCGAACACCCGGATCGGCGCGCCGGTCTTGCGGCCCAGCCACAACTGATAGCGACAGCCGCCGGTGCCGCACCAGGCCGAGCCGAACGCGTTCCAGTTGACCTGCCAGTCCTGGATTCCATCGGCGTTGATGTCGATCGGCTCGATTGCTGCAAGGATTTCGGCCTGACTGTGCTTTGAGAAATCGCCCCTGAGCTGACGGGTCAGCACTTTGGCAACTTCGGCCTTGGGACTGACCGGGGATTTCGCAATGGCGGGGGATAACGCGACGGTCAGGGCAAGGGCAGCAGCAAGGGCGAGGCGCATGGGATTCCTTTCGGGTGAACCCCACGCCTAGCCGCTATGCGCCGCAATCCCTTGCCGAAACGCGACAGCTCAGGCGGCCAGTTTTTCCACCGCCGCCCGCGCGATCGGATCGAGCCCGGCACGATCACCGGCCAGGATCGCGGCTTTCATCCGCGGGTCCCAATAGTCCTTCAGATGCTGGCACGTTAGCTCTATCGCCGCCGCCTCGCCCTGCATGGCAAGGTTCCGGGCGATCTGGTTGGCCATATAAGTCAGATGCGCAAGATCCACCCCGGCCTACTCCGCCGGTTCCGCCACGATCCGGCGGCTCTTTTCGGACCATGAGGCATAGCTTTCCTGCCACTCGGTCGGGCCATTGCTCGGCAGGATTTGCACCGCAGTGACCTTGTATTCGGGACAATTGGTCGCCCAGTCGGAGAACTCGGTGGTGACCACGTTGGCCTGGGTCGCCGGGTGGTGGAAGGTGGTATAGACCACGCCCGGCGCAACCCGGTCAGTCACTTCGGCGCGCAGGGTGGTCTCGCCGGTCCGGCTGGCAAGGCGGACCCAGTCGCCGGTCTTGACCCCGCGGTTCTCGGCGTCGGCCGGGTGGATTTCGAGCAGGTCCTCCGGGTGCCAGGCGGTGTTAGCGGTGCGGCGGGTCTGCGCGCCGACGTTGTACTGGCTCAGGATGCGGCCGGTGGTCAGGATCAGCGGGAACTTGCCGTTGACCTTCTCGTGGGTCGGCACGTATTCGGTCAGCAGGAAGCGGCCCTTGCCGCGCACGAATTCGTCGATGTGCATCGTCGGCGTGCCGAGCGGCGCCTCGTCATTGCACGGCCACTGCACGCTGCCCAATTCATCGAGCTTCTTGAACGACACGCCCTTGAAGGTCGGCGTCAGGCGGGCGATCTCGTCCATGATTTCGGCCGAGTTCTTGTAGTTCATCGGATAGCCGAGCGCGTTGCTGAGCATCTGCGTCGCTTCCCACTCGCCGAAGATCGGAAGAGCACACGTCTGAACTCC
>CALCQB010000301.1 GCA_937897535.1 uncultured Novosphingobium sp.
ACTGACCGCCCGTTGGAGGCGATTTCGGCGGCAGCGCGGTTCTTGGCGGCTCCGACGGTTTCCTCGGCTGCGCCGCCGCTGGCCGCGAACGGATTGGTGACGGTGCCGACCCCGGGAAGGAAGCTCTGGATCGTGGAAATCGTTCCGGCCGCCAGGTTGCCGCGCCGCCCGCCGCCCGCCGTATAAGTCCGCGCGACAATGTTGCCCCTGCCCCCGGACGGGGCAAAGACTGCCGGGATGCGCCCCTGCTCGCCGTCGCCAAACCGGATCCGGCCGGTGGCGCGGTTGATGGTGAAATGGGGATCGTCGCGGCCCGACGCGTGGAAGTCTTCCACTTCCTGCCACGGCACGAAGCCACTGCCCTCATCAACCTCGAGCCGGACCGAATGGATCGTGACTGCCCGCCCATCCGGACCGAACACCGTTTCGGGGGCATCGCGCTTGAGCACCGGCACTTTCGCCAGGCTGAATTCCTGCTGCGGCACCCCGACGCTGCGACCGACGATCTCATCCTTCTGGGTGGTTGCCTGGATCGCCAGCACGGCGTTGGGCAAGACGGCATCGAGCCGCGGCGCCCGTTCCCATCCGGGTTCGTCGACCCGGCAGCGCAACCAGTAGAGCGGCTGGGCGACATCGCCGCGGGTGCCGAGCCGGGCTGCAATGCCGGGGCCACGCAGATGGACATGGCCCGATCTGGTAAGCGCAGCGGTTTCGTCACGCAGCAAGGTCAGCGGTTGCCAGTTGGCGAGGTCCCAGTACTCCCACACCAGCCGCGCCGGGGGCGGCAGTTGGGCTTCCTTGTCGGGATTGGCCCGGCTGACCGGTTGCGGGCGGATCTCCCGTTCGGCGAGCTTGAGATAGAGGCTGATCGTCGCGGCGGTCAAAGGCGCAGGCCCGGCAAATCCGAACATCAGCGCCGCGCCGCGCCGCGCCCGCGGCCCGAATGGATCGAACCATTGCCCGGCTGCTGCCGAGGCTGCCGTTACCTGGGTGTACGAAAAGCCGTCCCAGACCTGCAGCGCGGTGAGCGGAGCGCCCAGCACCGCCAGCGATTCAGCCACTTCGAATAGCACCGGCCCATCGGCATCGGCCGGGGCCGCGACTTGTGTGCCTGCCGGCACATAGACCTCAGCCACGTCGCTGCGGGAAGGACTGAAGGTCAGTATCACCCGGGATGCGGCCGCCGGAATGCGTTCGATCCCCACCATCTGCAGGAACTTGACGTAGTTGAGCTCGGGCACCTGATTCAGCCTGAACAGGGTCAGTTCGGTCATCCAGGCGAACAGTTTGGTTAGCGCGATCCCGGGATCACTATCGTTGCGGTCGGTCCATTCGGGTGCGAACCGCGGGATCAGCTGGATCGCTTCGGCGACGATGTCGTCGAACCGCCGGTTGTCGAGATTGGGGGCTTCAAGCGGCATTGCCGGCACTCCCCTGGTCAGCCAGATAGAAGGGATAGACGAGGTTTCCGTAAGCGTGGTTCACCCGCAGCCGATAATCGATCGCGATCAGTAGGTGTGACGGGGTCTCGCCCTCGCTGACGCGGACGTCGATCAGGTCGATCCGGGCTTCCCATTGCAGCAGCGCTGCCCGAACCTGGTGGGCGATCTGGGCCCGGTTGGCCGGCGTGTTGGCGCTGAACACGAAATCGTGGATGCCGCAGCCGAAGCGCGGATTACGCTGGAGCTGGCCCTTGGCAGTCGCCAGGATCACCCAGATCGACTGCTGGACCAGGCGCTCCCCATCGGCGCGTTCGATCCCGCCGCGCGGATCGACCCGCAGCGGAAAGGCCAGACCGGAGCCAAGGAATTTGCGCTGCACAGTCATGGCAGGGTCTCGATTACCTGTTCGAGCGTGGTGATGGTGTCCTCAAGCTTCTGGATGGTTTCTTCGAGTACCTCTGCATCGCTGGGATCGCCCAGTTCGGGGAGCTCGAACGACACCCCAGCCAGTTCGAGGAACGACATGATCAGCGGCATGATGTTGGTCACCGGGCCCAGCGAGGACTGGGCGTGCTGGGCGGCGTTGGTGGCATTTTCCTGCGCGCATTTGAGCACGGCCACCAGCTGGGTGTTGCCCGCCGCCTCGGCGGCCTCGAGCCTGATCCCGATCCCCTTCATGATCCCCAGGATGGTCTTGAGCTGGCCGATCATGCATTTGACGATCTTGATGATGATCGCGAGCAGGTCCTTGATGAACATGAAGATCGTCGGGCCGGGAATGATCATGCCGAAACACGGCAGAAGATCCGCGGCCGCCTTGCCGAAATCGGCGATCGCCTTGGGCAGCTTGACCGGATCGGGCGGCGGGCCAAGCGAGCCGACCACGTCGATCAGCGGCTTGAGCAGCGCCAGCACCTTGAGCAGGCATTCGATGCTGGCCAGGAACGGAGCCAGCTGCAGCAACAGGTTGGTCGCCAGCGAGCAATCGGTCGGGATGCCCTTGCTGAGATCGGGGATGGCCTTGAGCGTCGCGCCGTTTGGCAGGCTCAGCTTGAGCTCGCCAACCTGCGGCAGGCTGATCTGTTCGCAGGCCGGGATCGCGAACAGCTTCTGCAGATCTTCAGGGATCGGTATCGTGTCCTCGTGAAGCATGCTGCCGGTGTCTCCTAGATCGGGGTGTTCGTCGGACTGACCACCCGGTTCCAGCCAGGGCCGGAAAGTGTGATCACCGGAGCGTTGATTTCGACCACGGCGACGGCGTCGAGCCGGATCTTGCCATTCGACAGCGACACGACATTGCCGTTTGCATCCTCGATGCTGATCGACCCGGCCCCGTTGGCGCCGGGGGTCTCGTCGATCATTCGGATGGTATGGCCGTTGTAGGACCGGATGATCCGTTCGCGCGGATGGCCGGTCGGTGGCCGGTCCGGACCGTTCCAGGTATAACCGACGACGATTGGCTGCTCGGTATCCCCCGCGATAAACCCGAGGACGACTTCATCATCGAGTTCGGGCGGAAACTGGAAACCACGCCCGTTTCCGGCCATCGGCGCCGCCACCGGAACCCAATCGGTCCGGGTCCGTCCCGGCAATCCTGGAATGTCGACCTTGATCCGGCCCATCAGGTCGGGGTCATCGACGTCGCGGACAATGCCGGTCATCAGGCCCGGGACCTTGCTCATGGCTGTGCTCCTGCGGTCCCGGCTCCCGCCGGCAGCGGATTGACCCGGCGGGCGGTGAAGGTGGTGCGATAGCCCTGGTCGTTGATCACATGGCTGGTGGTCAGCACGGTATAGACCCCGTTGAAATGATGGCCGGTGCCCATGATGTGGACCGACTTTCCCGCCTTGAGATCGGGCAGGCCAACGCAGGTTCCGGTCGCCTCGACCATGCCTTCGTGGTTCTGGGTCAGCACCCGGATCGCGGTCGCTTCGGCTTCCTCGGTGGTCCGGGCCGGGGGATCGGTGATCACCTCTTCGCGGTTGGCGAGGCGCGCGATCGCGATGTGATCGCGGTTCGGGCAGGTGCTGGGGTCAAGATCGTCAAGCGTCTTGCGAACCTCGATCGCCTGCTTCGCGGCCCGATCCCAGCCGCATACTTTGACTGCGAACAGCTGCCGCGAATTCGAATAGGTCGGGTGAAACGAAACCAGCGTCTTGCCCCATTCGAGCACATAGGTGATTTCGCGGTCGAGTTCGGTCGGACCGAAATACAGCTCGGGAAGCGCGTTGCCGCTGTCGTCGTTTTCGTCGCTGTCACGCAGGACCACCTGATAACCGCGAGCCCGGGCCCGCTGCATCAGGAACACGATCGGGTACTGGTTGTTCATGAAGATGTTCGTCAGACCGGGCTCCTGGCCGCGCGCCTGATCGTCGATCGCCACCCGCATCCCGAGGCCGGGCTTGTGGGTTGCGGTATCGGGTGCAGCGGCCAGCAACAGCGCGACTTCGCTGTCGCGGATCGTCGCCGTGCCATCATCGGGCCACGACCAAGTGAACTGCTGGCGGCGCAGTTTCTCCAGGGTGTTGAGCCCGCTGACCACCAGCTTGGAATGGCCCGATTCAGCGAACTGGACATCGACCGAGGTGACCATGCCGGTGACCATGGTCCGGGTATCGCCGGCGTAGCCCATCGACAGCACCAGCTCGTTGCCGGGCTCGAACACGTTGGGATGATCCCGGCTCGGTGCCGTCTCGTCATGGCCGAAATAGATCGGCCGGCGGTTTTCGGCGTCCCAGTTGTTGACCGTCAGGGTAAAGCCGTCGATCCGCTCGACCCCGTCCTCGTACTTGACCTCGACGATGTCCTTGACCGAGCCCATCAGGTCGGGCGGATAGCCGGGGGCATCGGGATTGGCGTTGGGCGGCGGCGCCTCGCCAAACACGAACACTTCGAACGCCGGGACAAAGAACGCGTTGCGCTGCTCGGACAGCTGGATGATTTCGGCGGTCATGCCTGCCCCCGGCTTGCAGCGATCGGCGGGACTTCGAGCACCTGGCCCGGTTCAAGCGAGAGCGGATCGGTGATCCCGTTCCACTGGGCGATCATCCGCCAATCCCCGCCGCGATCGTGAGCCAGCTCGGCCACCCGCGAGATCGTCTCGCCTTCGGCCACCACGTGAACCTTGGCGCGATCGGGCGACTGCCGGTTGAGCTCGGCGATCTGTTCGTGGAGCGTCTTGTACTCCTTGATCGACAGCGAAAGCGTCGCCCGCAGCGGCACGCCCAGCGAGGAGAACATCGTGAAGCGCTGGCGCACGCTTTCAACCACGCCTTTGAAGCCAAAGCGGTTCTGGCCGGCCAGAGTTTCGTAGGTGCGGTGGCCGGGAAAGGCGTCGCCGCCCCAGCTGAACAGGATCACCGGCGGCGCGTGGCTGTGCGCCTCGATCTTGATCAACTGATAGAAGGCATCGGTCTTGGCGGTGACTGGCTTGGCCTGGTCGCCGGTCCCGCCGGCATCGGTGGTGTCGAAAAACAGGTCGACCGTCATCGTTTCGGTTTGCCCGCGAACGAACTGAAGCATTGGGGAATCGAGGCCGGGCACCGGAATTTCCGCGTACTGCGCCGACTTTGCCAAGGTGTACTCGGTCGGGTTGAACAGCACGTCGAGCGGATTTCCGGCGGGCGATCCATCGGCCGTCAGGCGCTGAACCTGGGCTTTGGCGAGCCACTGCATCAGATCAGATCCTCGGGCCGGGCGGTCGCGTTGTTGCGCAGCCGCCGGTCAGCGTTGAGCCGGTCGCTCAGCCGCCGGTCTTCGTCGATCCGCTGCATGACTTCGGCGATGATTCCGGCCTTCAGCGCCGCCAGATCGATGGCGGTCACTTCACCGGTCACTTCGCCAATCTCGACTTCCACTCGGTTTCTCCTCAGGAAAACAGGTTGCTGACCGTATCGGCCAGCGAGCCGCTGCCCGCGCCGGTCTGACGCAAACCCTGATGGGCAATTTCGATTTCCTCGATCGCGACCCGCGACTGCCCCGCGTCGAGCGCGGGTCCGGCCCAGCGGACCGGCAGCCCCTGAATGAAGCGCCAGACCCGCACCGTCTTGCCGCGTTCGTCGAGCAGCGAGATCACTCCGTCGCGGCGCTTGCCCTTGCCTTCGATGTAATCGTAGTGCCAGCGCCATAGGTCGGCGGACGTGACCACCCCGCGCTTGAGCTTGAGATTGGTCCACGAGGCCCGGCCGACGAATTTGAGCAAGGTGCCGTTGTTACCCCCTTCGGCATAGGTTTCCGCCGGGATAGTGACCTCCAGGCCCGCGCACTCCGAAAACCCGCCTTGCGGCGGCATGCCAACAGTCGCCTGGATGAAGGCCCCGACACCGGCGCTCTCGGTCAGCGAGATCGCGAAGTTGAAACTGGTGGCGGGATCGTGTTTGCGGGTCATTTCGGCCACCCCCCGTCGCGGGTCGGTTCGGCCAGTTCGAGCCGATCGAGGGTCCGGACCAGTTGGAGCATGACGAATTCGGCCGGAACGACCGGAGCCACGCCGATATCGACGACGAATTCGCCATTGTCGCCGTTCTGACCGGTATTTACCGCAATGCTGAAGGCTTGTTCGGGGCTGGCTCCGGCCAGGTTGCGGTCCTGCCATTCGCGTTCCAGCAGCCCTTCGAGGGTCGCATAGACCAGCCGTTCGAAATGGGCATTGGCGGGCTCGAACACCGCCCAGGCCATCGCCTTGGCAATGCTGCGCTTGAGCCGCAGGAACAGCCGCCGGACAGTCAGTTGCTTCCAGTCCGCGCTGCTCGACAGCGTGCGCGCACCCATGATCCGCAGGCCCCGACCAGGACGCGCGGTAATCGCGTTGATGCCCGCTTCGTTGAGCCAGGCGTGCCGTTCGTCCTCGACCGGGCGGCCGACATCGGAAACCCAGGCCAGCAGGCTGTTGGCGGGCGCATCGCGTCCCGGATCGAAATCAGCACGGGCGAACTGGCCCAATGCATGACCCGATGGTGGCAAGCTGCGCAGCAGGCTCCCGGCCTGGGCAAGCGGATCGGGAACGGCAAGCCAGGGGAAGTAGGCGACCCCATAGCTGCTGTCGAACCGCTGCCGCCAGGCGGCGAGCGCCGGCCAGTCGAGCATTGCGCCATCGGCCCCGAGCGGCGGATCGAGCACCGCCACCCGGTCACCCCGCGCCGCGCAGTCTTCGAGCACGGCCTGCTGGACCGAAAGCACGATCTCGAATGGAAAGCCAGGCGATGCTTCGGTCGTATCGTCGCTGGGTGGCGGCGGTGCCATCACCACCGGCGCCGGGCAGAGCGCGCAAGGGTCGGGCTCCGTCGGCTCCTCGGGCAGCACTTCGCGCGCGGCGATCGGCGGCAGGACCAGGTCCGGCATGGCGATTGCGGCAGGTTCCTCGAGATTTTCCAGCAACCGCAAGCCGCGCGGCGGTTGATCGCTCGACCCGGTAAAATGGCGCGGGCGCAGCATCGCGATTCCGTCACGCCCGCCCCACAGCCTGGCCTCGCCAAAGTCGAGCAACGGAGAGCCTGGATCGGGCCAGGCCAGCGCGGTGCCGGGATAGCGCGTAATCCGCACGGTCCGCGACTGGCGGTTGACGGGACTGTCCTGGGGCTTCGCCAACGAAGGCAGATCGAGCAAGGGGTAGGTTTCGATCAGCCGGCCCCGCTCACGGACTGACAGCGCGAAGGTCAACCGGCGCAGTTGGATCGGTCTCGTGCCCAAGGCCGCCGCGGCCAGGTCGAAGCCGACCAGCGGCACGCCGAGCCTGACCGCCAGTTCGGCCGGATCGACCCCGACTATCTCATTGCGGACCTTGGGCACGCCGTCCTGCAGTATTTCGACCGTACTCCCGACCGCCAGACCATCGACATGTGCGAGGGTGAGTCGATCGGCCGGATCCGGAACCGTCCGCCGCCGCGTGGCGATTTCGGCGCCGAGCGCGGTGGTGACCCGGACCGCGATCTCGTTGCCCCAGCGGCCCGGATTGACCGCTTTCACCGCCAGCAAGGGAGCACCGGTTTCGTCGAATATCGCCGCCCGGGCATTGAAGGCCCCGAACCCGGCCGCGATCGGCAAGGTCAGATCGAACCGCGCATCGAGCGGTCTGGTCCAGCTGACCGTGTTCGCGGCCACGGCGGCAACCACCCGGCGGTCGCGCATGGTGACCTCGATCACCAGCGGCAGAGTCAAATCGAAGTGCGCTGGCAGCGGCTCGGGCCAGGCCAGAACCTGGCCGACGGGATCGACCGCAGCGATCACCAGCCGGGCGGGCTGCCGGCCGGTTTGCCTGACCACCACCGTCAGACCGACCTGAAAACCCGCGACTGCCGTTACTGTGCTGCTGCGCCGGTCAACTGGCTGCGGCCCGGTGGTAACAGTGGTGCAGAGCTGTTCGAGCGTGGCGACAGCACCTGCCTGGACCCCGGTTGCATCGGCCAGCAGGCTGGACCCGCGATCGGCTGGCTGCGCCCCGGCGGTCACCGTTGCCAGCGCCGGTGCGGCCACCCGGACAACATGGCACCGCTGCCCGCCATTGTCGAAGAACGCCCGGATCGCGTAGCCGAGGAAGGCGTTGCTCTGGAAGTCACCGTACAGGGCAACGAACTGCGGCCAGCTCTCTATCACTCCGGCCCGGTCCAGCGGCCCGCGCCCGGCGATCCCGATGAACGCGGGAACGTCGATCCGCACCGGCTGGGGCGGTTCGCGCCGCTGCCAGCTGACGTGGACGCCGGGGTTGAGGCCGCTGGGCATCGCTACCGTCCTACTGGGCCGCCACGGCCAGTTCGACGCGATCGACACAGATCTCGATCATTTCGATCGCAACATCGTTAGACGTCGCGTTCAGGCTTGGCCCTTCCCACTTGGCGATGAAGCCGTTGCGGAACGACCAGCGCAGCTTGTCGCGCTGCAGCTCATCGGTCAGCACGATCGCACCATCGCGCAGCCTGGCCCCGCCCTTCAGGATTTCGTGGTACCATTTGTAGAGCTGCAGGTCGGGCGTGATCCCGCGCTTGCATTGCAGGTTGGTGAACTTGCGCAGGCCGAACAGCTTGCGAACGTGCAGGTACTGCTCATCGCCTTCCCGGTATTCGACCGGGTCGACCTCGAAGGTCAGTCCCGAGACCTCCCGAAATGCACATTTGGTGATGCCATCGAACTCGATGCGGAAGTTGTAGCCGCGAAACGGATCGGCACGGTTTCTGTCTGGCATGGTCCTGCCCCTTCTAGGCTTCGGTTGCGAAAGATCCGCTGGCCGTCTGGCTGATGCGGATGATCACGAATTCGGCGGGCTTGACCGGCGCGATGCCGATTTCCATCACCAGCCGGCCATTATCGATATCGTCCTGGCTCATGGTCGCCGTGCCGCAGCGGATGTAGAACGCATCGGCCTTCTCGATTCCGAGCAAGGCTCCATCGCGCCATTGCTGGGTCAGGAAGCTGTCGATGCTGTCGATCAACCGATCCCACAGGCGCGGATCGTTGGGCTCGAGTACGGCCCACTGGGTGCCGATATCGATCGACCGCTCGATAAAGATGAACAGCCGCCTGACCGCCAGATACTTCCAGTCCGAGGCACTGGTGATGCAGCGCGCGCCGTAGATCCGGATGCCGCGGCCCGATGCCCGAAAATCGCGGATCACGTTGATGTTGTTGGGTTGAGGATTGAGCACCTCGTGCTCGCCCTTGGTGACGATAGCCTCAAGGTCCTCGACATTGCGCATCGTCTCGTTGCCGGGCGATTTGAACACCCCGCGTTCGTTGTCGATCCGCGCGCACAGACCCGCCATGTGGCCCGCCGGACCGATCGCGCGGAGCTGATCCTCGCTGTCGCGCACCAGCACCCGCGGATAATAGACTGCGGCATATTTGCTGTCGAAGCGCAGTCGCTGGGTCTGGATCTGGGTCAGGGTTGGCGGGGCGCCGCCGACAACTTCGGGATCGAGCAGGGCAACCCGGTAGCGCAAGCGTTCGCACTGCTCGATCATCGCGCCCTGAACGCTGGCGTCGCCCCAGCCCGGTGCCACGATGATCGAGATATCCTCGATCTCTTCCAGTGCGCGCAGCCCGGTGCGGTTCCCAGGTCCGTTGTCGGTGCCGCGCATGTCGGCCGCGATCGGCGGCGCATCGACTCCGGCGGTGGTTGACCTGAGCGTCAGGCCATCGTCCCCGACCGGGAAGTTCAGGGGGTTGGTATCGGCCGGCACCGTGCCCGCGACCACTGCGATGATCCCCGAGCGGCGATCGATCTGGTCACCGACAAATTTGCCGGGGACGTTGGCAAGCGTCAGCGAAGGATAGGTTTCGGTGACCCCGTCGTAACTGACGGTCATCGCGAACTCGCAAACAGTCACCACCGTTTCGGTCGCCGGAGCGACCGCCGTGATCGAAGCCGCGTTCATCGCCGCCCCCGACAGCGTCAGGATGTTGCCGTTGACTGCCAGCACCTGGCGGATGATCTTGTCGGTGGAACTGCCGCGATCGATCTGGACCCAGGCCAAAGGATAGAACGCTGCCGCAGACTGAACCCGCACCCGGTTGTTGTTGGCAGCGCCCGGTCCGATCAATTCCAGCGCCACGCTCCGCCCGGCCTCGACCCGGCGGCTGGTGATGACAATGCCGTCACCCCACGCGCCGGGATCCGCGGCCTGGAAGGTCACGCTGGCGGCCCGGGCCCCTGCAACCGGACTTCCGGCAGCGTTGAGCACGCCGATCCCGCTGACCGCGGCCGTCGCGCTGGCCGGATAGGCCGCGGGGCCGACCGGGGTCACGTCAAGGTTTGCAGTTAGGGTAATGTCGCCGGTGGCGGAAATTATCCCGTTCGCTGCGATCGTTCGCGCACTTGAAACATAGGTGACCCCATCGCGCACGAAACTGAAGGTCAGGCTGCTGCCGTCGCGCAGACCAAAGGTGCTGGCCAGCCTGGCATTGGGCGCCCCTACGGCGGCGTCGGAACCAGCGGCCAGGCGAGCAATGATCCCGCCCTGGGTCGCGAACTGCGTCCGGGCGGCGGCGGCGGCCGCGGTACGGATCACGTAGAGCCGCCGCCCGCCATTGGCGAAGAAGCCCTGCGCGGCATAGAACATCTCGCCGACCGTTCCGGCACTGGTTGGAAGCGGCCCGCCGAAGTGCTGGCGGAACTGGAGCATGTTGGTCACCAGGACCGGCGGCCCCAGCGTTGGCCCGCGCCGCGCATGCCCGACCATTCCGGTTGTACTGGTACTCACGCTTTCAATCGCGGGCGCCTTGAGATCCTTTTCCTCAAGGAACACACCAGGTGCGAGATATTCAGCCATGGCGCCTTATCCTTCTGTAGAAAAATCGTTTTCTGACGAAATTGCGAATGCCATCGAGAGCTCCTTCACGGTGCGAGCAGCCAATCGAGCGGGCCCGACCCAATCCGGGCCACGGGAAACGAGCGGGTCTGGCTGACAAAGCCGGGCGCGCTGACCTGCAATTCGAGCGTGGCCATCCGGGCCAGCCCGAGGATCGCGTAGTCACCATCGGAACCGGTCAGGACATTGCGATCGAAATAGCGGTCGGGGCGGCCAGGCTGGCGCAGCACCAGCACCGCTCCGTTCGCTGGCAAGGCATCGACCCAGACCACGGCCTCACCACCCCAAGCCGCGCCGACCGGGGTGGTGGTCGGGCCCGAATAGGCGCCCTTGGCGAAGGCATCGGCCAGGTCTCCGGCTCGCACCGAGCCCGCCAGCGGGGCCGTCAACCAGGCCAGAACCGCCGGGGCCGGACGGTCGGGATGGGCGATCAGCTCGGATACTTCGCCCCAGAACCCGCTGTGCGGCGTGCCAAAGCGCAGCACCGACCCGGCGGCGATCGCGCCCGGATCGGCGAGCGATACGAACGGATCGTCCTGCCGCGCGGCTTCCAGCACCGTGACCTGCGCTGGTCCAAGTGCCGTCAGCGCGCGGTTGCGCAGTGTCGCTCCCGCAACCGGATCCTCGGGCAAGGCCTGAGCCAGCAGGAGCGGGAGCTCTCCGCCAGGACCGGCTGGCCCGATAATCGCCACGCTCGCGGCTGACACCGGCTGGTAGACCGGGTTGGGACCTGCCGTCCGGCCACTGACCCGGCCGCGCAGGCTGACGGGCAAGCGCCGCAGCGCCAGATCATGCCGCACGGGTCGCGGCGCCAGGGCCGCAACGGTCAGACTACTGCTGAGCGGCCGGTAGCCGGGCACCGCGACCAAAAGGTTGAGCGGGTGCGCGATCGTCAGGTCAGCCAGCGCGACACCGGATTCTCCGGCCAGGGCGTACTGGTCATCCGAAACGGCGCTGCCGACCAGCCGGTCATCGCAGGCAATGGTTGCTGTACGGGCCAGCCCCAGCCCGTCGGCATCGTCGCGCAGTTCGCCGACCACGATCGCGGTCCGCCGTCCGGTTCCGCCCCGGTTGATTGCAAACCGGCGATCACCGACAGGGACCACGGCGTCCATCAGACCACCGCCTCGATCGCCGCGTGGGCGGTCTCGCGTTCAAGGACCGGCGGGCCCGCGGCAAAGGTGCGCGAAGCCTCGATCGAGACATATTGCACGAAATAGGAGACCGACAGCCGGTAAGGCTCGTGCAGTGCCTGCCAAACCCGCACCGCCTCTTCGAAGCTTTGTTGTTCCAGGTGGATGCCGATCGAATCTTCATCGGGTCCCAGCAGCGCAGGCTTGGTAAACGCCGCGCCGAGTTGCCCCTGGCCATGCAGGGCTTGCATCGCATGGCCCAGCAGCCGTTGCCTTGAAAGCTCGTCACTGGCGAGCGGGGTAATCAGATAGTGCAGCACCAGCGGCAAAGGGGCGGGAATAAGCCGCCCATCGGCGGTGATCCGGGGAGGCCGGTTCTCAAGATCGTCAAACCGGCGGACCCGGTAAAGCCACAGCGACAGCGCCATCGTCCCGACCGCCGGGGTTTCGATCTCGACCGGTGAGCGCAGATCGACTTGCGATCCGGCATAGGGACCGGCGTTGGTGATCGCCGCGCGCAGGGCATCCTGCAGGCTCTGCGTCACATGGCCGATGCCCGCCGAATCAGCCATCCGAGCCCTTTCCCGCGATCGCCGCGCAGAGCGAGGCAATCGACAGATCGCTGACACTGCTGGTGCTGAGCTGCCATTCGCTAAGCTGGCCGCTGCGCCCGTCTTCGAACAGGCTGATGATGCGCCGCACAGTGCCGGGCCGCGCCAGCTGTTCGGTGAAGTCAGGTCCGCGCCGAAGCGATTCCAGCGAGCCCAGAATGACGACTTCGGGTTCCAGTCGTGAAATTTCGTCTGCGAGACTTTCGGTGGCAATGTCGCGGGCCAGCACCTTTGCACCAGGGCATTGCAGGATCGCTTCGGCAACCAGCCCCCACCTCATGGCCGAAATCCGGTCTGCCAGGATGGGAATGTTCGACACCGCAGCACGCCTCCGGAATTGCCTGCCAGCAGCTATGGCGGGCGGTGGGACGGTGGGACATGGATCGAACGGTTCAATTCGGAACAGGGGATCAACATCGGTCGAACCGGATCGTCTGGACAAAAGGAACTAGTTCTTTCGATCCAGCACCGATCCATCCCGAGCTGCTCTTGCGGCGCGCAGGGTGGCCAAGACTGGCTGAGCCAAAAGGCTGATCAAGTTGGATTTTGCATGAAAGCGGCGGAACCGGCAAAGGGTTCATGGCCACCGAACCTCAGCCGCGTCGCGGCGAGAGCTCCCATCAAGTCCATTCCGGGAGAGACGTCAGAATTGCCCGTTACGGACCATGGCACCAGCTTCCTGGCGGCGACTGACCGAAAGCTTGTCGAGCAGATGATGGATGTGATTCTTCACGGTCGACACGCTGATGCCAAGCCGGCGCGCGATTTCCTTGTTGCTGGCACCGCGTTCCAGATCGAACAGGATCTGCGTTTCGCGCGGGGTCAGCCGCGATCGGCTCGCCGACTGTTCGGGCAGGTGCGTGGGCTCCGGCATCACCAGCGTGTTCGATGGCCGCTTGACCCTTGGTGCGACCAAACCCGATACAACCTGCGCCGTGGTTCGCGGCGAACAGCAGAACTCGCCACGCGCGACGTGTTGGATCGCGCCGATCACCTGATCGATCGACCCGTCGTCGTCGATGAAGCCGGCAACCCCCAGCCGGGCCCAGTCCGAAACCGTGAAATCGCTTTTCCCGATCGCAACCCCGACCGTTTGCGCCCGCCCGGACGCCTGAAACCATTGACCGGCCAGTTGCGCCGCACCTTTGGCTCCGATGTCCAGC
>CALCQB010000302.1 GCA_937897535.1 uncultured Novosphingobium sp.
GGCCGCGCGACCCCGGTCGAGCTGGACTTCGAACAGGTCGAACTGGTCAAGTAAGAGCCTGGCGGCGGGGTTGTCCCGCCCCGGCCCTAGATCTGCAGCTGGCTGCCCAGTTCGACTACCCGGTTGGTCGGCAGCTTGAACGACTCCATCGCGCTTTCACTGCTCTTGCTCATCCAGGCGAACAGCCGTTCGCGCCACAGCGCCATGCCCGGCTGATCCTTCGCCGCGATGAGCTTTTGCCGGCCCAGGAAAAAGCTGGTCGTCATCATGTCGAATGGCGCGCCGATCGCGGCGATCCCGGCCAGGTCGCGCGGGATATCGATCTCGTCCATGAAGCCATAGCGCAGGATGACCCGGTAGAAGCCCCCGCCCGCGTCGTGAACCGCGAGGCGGTGTCCCGGCTCGACATAGGGAACCTCGCCGACGGCCACGGTCAGGATCAAGACCCGCCCGTGCATCACCTGATTGTGCTTGAGGTTGTGGAGCAGCGCCGAAGGGATCGACTCGGCCGATGCTGACAGGAACACCGCCGTACCCCGCACCCGGTGGACCGAACGGGACGAAGCGATGAAGGTTGCCAGCGGCATCGCGGTCTCCTCCAGCCGCTCGCGCATCAGCTTGCGCCCGGTTGCCCAGGTGGTCAGGACCGTGAACAGCAGGCCCGCGACCAGCAACGGGAACCAGCCGCCGTCGGGGATCTTGGTGATGTTTGAGGCGAAGTAGATCAGGTCTACGGCCAAGAAGGTTCCGATCGTGGCACCGGCCAGCCACCGATTCCAGCGCCACACCCGGAACACCAGGAAGCCCAGCATGACCGTGGTGATCAGCATCGTGCCGACCACCGAGATGCCATAGGCCGAAGCCAACCGGGTCGATTCGCGGAAGCCCAGTACCAGCACCAGGACCATGATCAGCAAACCCCAGTTGATCGCCGGGATGTAGATCTGGCCTTCGGCCTTCTCGCTGGTGTGCAGCGTCTTGAGGCGCGGCAGGAAGCCAAGCTGGACTGCCTGATGCGTAACCGAAAAGGCTCCCGATATCACTGCCTGGCTGGCAATGATTGTGGCCGTGGTGGCAATCAGCACCAACGGCAGCCGAGCCCACTCCGGCGCCATCAGGTAAAACGGGTTGGTGACCGCGGCGGGTGTCCCCAGCAGCAATGCCCCTTGGCCCATGTAGTTGAGCATCAGACAGGGATAGACCAGCGTCAGCCAGCTGAGCCCGATCGCCTTGCGGCCGAAATGGCCCATGTCGGCATAAAGCGTCTCGGCCCCGGTCACGGCGAGGAAGACCGAACCCATCGCCAGAAATGCAAGCCGTGGATTGTAGCTGAAGAACTCGGCCGCCCAGGCCGGATTGACGATGCCCAGAATTTCAGGGCGATCGGCGATGTTGACCACACCCAGCACCGCCAGCGTGGCGAAATAGATCAGCACGATCGGGCCGAATACCGCCCCGACCCTGGCCGTCCCGCGCGACTGGATCAGGAATAGCGCGACCAGGATCGCAACCGAGATCGGCAGGACCAGCGGCGCGAGGCTGTCCTCGACGATCGTCAGCCCTTCGACCGCCGAGAGTACCGAGATTGCTGGGGTCAACATCGCATCGCCGTAGAAGAGCGAAGCGGCCAGCACGCCCAGAACGACCAGCAGCCGGGTCCAGCGGCCGTGCTCTAGGTGGCGGGAAATCAGCGCGAGCAAGGCGAACGACCCGCCTTCGCCGCGGTTGTCGGCGCGCATTGCGACGAAGACGTATTTGACGGTGACGATCAGCATCAGCGACCAGAAGATCAGGCTGAGCACGCCGAAGATATGGAGCGTATCGACCGCGAGCGGGTGCGGGCCGATGAAGCTCTCCTTCAAGGCGTAGAGCGGCGACGTACCGATATCGCCATAGACCACCCCGATCGCGCCGAGCATCAGCACGGGCAGGCTGTCCTTGGCAATGTGCGGATGGGGCACCGCGGGGGCGATTGCTGGTGCCGCAAGCGGCACGGATTCTGGCGTATGCATGCGGTCCGAGTGGGCGCGAACGGCATAAAGATTCCATGTGGAACGGCATAAAGACGGTGAATTCGGCTCGACGAGATCGGCGACCGGGCGCAGATTAGGCGGCATGAAACTGGAAATCGTCGATCTCGCCAACCGGCGTTCTTCGCCCGCGCACCGGGTCAGTGCCTTTGTCGGCGCGTTGCTGGCGGTGGCACTCTCAACCATCGTCGGGCTGCAGATCGTCGAGCGCTGGGGCAACGAGCCGGTGGTGCTGCTTTACATTCCGGCGGTGCTGGCGGCGGCGGTCTATGCCGAGCTGGGACCGGCGCTGGTCGCGGCGGTCGCTGCGGCGCTGGCCTACAACTACTATTTCACCGCCCCCTACCGGACCTTCCTGATCCACAGTCCGGCCGACGTTGTGACGGTGGTGGTGCTGTTTCTGGTCGCGCTGGTGACCAGCCAACTGGTCGGAATGCTCCGCCAGCAAGCCCGGTTGGCCGCCTCCCACAGTGCGCGCAATGCCACGATTGCCGGGTTTGCCCGCAAGTTGCTATCCTGCGCCGACGAGCCGGCGATCGCCCGGGTTGCGGTGGCCGAGCTGGCGCAGCTGTTCCACTGCCATGCGGTTCTGGTCACCGGTGAGGAAAGTCCGCAGCTTGTGGCCAGTGCCCCGACCGGGGCGGCCCTCGCGCCGAGCGACTTCGCCGCCGCCGCAGTGACGCTGCATACCGGCATGCCGACCGGGCGGGGAGTGCAAAAGCTCGACCTCGCCGACTGGCAGTTTCGCGCAGTGGCATCGGACCACGCAGTGATGGCGGCAGTCGGGCTGGCCCGCGAGGACGGGGTGCCGCCGGTCAATGATGCGCAGGAGGGCCTGTACGGCAACTTGCTCGATCAGGTTGCGCTGGCCGTGGCCCGCGCACGGCTCGAAGCCGACGCCCGCGATGTCGCTACCCTGCGCGAGCGTGACCGGCTCCGTTCGGCGCTGCTCAACTCGATCGGAGAGGATGTAAAGCCGCGGCTCAACGCGATTGGCGCGGCGGCTCGCGCGCTGAAGCGGGCGGGCAATGGCGACAAGGCAGTGATTGCCAGCGTCACGGCCGAAGTCGTGAAACTTGACCGCTATGTCGACAGTCTGGTCGATCTCGCGCCCGGCTCTGACCAGGAACCGTTCCGGATCGGTAACTTGATGCTCGATCTCCACCGCCGGACCGTTCAGCGCGACGGGGCGGAGGTTCATCTTACCCCGCGGGAATATGCCTTGCTGGTCGAACTAGCCCGGCACGCCGGACGGGTGCTGACCCATGCCCATCTGCTGCGGGCGGTGTGGGGGCCAGCTCAAGCCGATCAGATCGACTATCTGCGGGTGGCGATCCGGGCGCTTCGGCAAAAGCTGGAAGCCGATCCGGCCGAACCGGAACTGATTCTCAACGAACCGGCAGTCGGATATCGTCTGGCGGCGCCCCAAACGGCCTGAAACCCAAGTTTCGGTTGAATCCTGCCGCGGTTTCGCCTAACCGCGCGCCTTCGCCTGGGCTTGCCCCGGTGATTCCGTGCGGGAGGATGGCTTTGGCTGTCTGTTTGACCGCTCACTCTGCGGCCCGGGGTTCCGGGCCAACAGGAAGAAAGGAGGCCCCTCGTGGCCAAGAAGATTGAAGGCTATATCAAGCTGCAGGTTCCTGCAGGCAAGGCGACCCCGTCGCCGCCAATCGGTCCGGCGCTGGGTCAGCGCGGCGTCAACATCATGGAATTCTGCAAGGCGTTCAACGCCGCCACGCAGGACCTTGAAGCGTCGATGCCGATCCCGACGATCATCACCGTCTATGCCGACCGTTCGTTCACCTTCGTGACCAAGACCCCGCCGGCCTCGTTCCTGATCAAGAAGGCCGCCGGCCTCAAGTCGGGCTCGAAGGAGCCGGGCAAGGTTTCGGGCGGCAGCATCACGCGCTCGCAGCTCGCCGAAATCGCCCAGACCAAGTTCAAGGATCTGAACGCGAACGATATCGAACAGGCAACCAAGATCATCGAAGGCTCCGCGCGTTCGATGGGCCTCGACGTGGTGGAGGGCTAAGAACATGGCACAGACCAAGAAGCAGAAGTCGCTCGCCGGAAAGCTGGGCGACAACCAGAAGCTCTATGGCGTCGCCGAAGCGATCCAGGCGCTGAAGGACCTCAAGACCACCAAGTTCGACGAGAGCCTCGAAGTCTCGCTCAACCTCGGCGTCGATCCGCGCCACGCCGACCAGATGGTCCGCGGCATGGTCGTGCTGCCTTCGGGCACCGGCAAGGACGTCAAGGTTGCGGTGTTCGCGCGCGGTGAAAACGCTGAAAAGGCGCTCGCCGCCGGGGCCGACAAGGTTGGCGCCGAAGACCTGCTCGAAGACATGCAGGCCGGCAACCTCGATTATGGCCGCGTGATCGCCACGCCGGACATGATGGCCGTCGTCGGCCGCCTCGGCAAGGTGCTGGGTCCCAAGGGCCTGATGCCGAACCCGAAGCTGGGCACCGTCACCCCGAACGTCGCCGAAGCGGTCAAGGCTGCCAAGGGCGGCCAGATCGAATTCCGCGTCGAAAAGGCCGGGATCATCCACGGCGGGATCGGCAAGCTGTCGTTCTCGAACGAGGCGCTCAAGGCCAACTTCGAAGCCTTCGTCGATGCCGTGGTCAAGTCCAAGCCGGCCGGTGCCAAGGGCAAGTACCTCCAGAAGGTCGGCATGTCCTCGTCGATGGGGCCGGGCCTCAAGATCGACCTGACCGAAGTGCAGGGCGCCTAAGCGTCATCGCGTTCCAAATCAGAATGGGCCGGGGGGAAACCTCCGGCCCTTTTCGTTTGTGCGCGGGATAAGTGACCGTTAGCTTCGGCGCTGGAAGGGAGCCGATATGCCGCGATGGAACCGGGCGTTGTGGGCGGCTCTGGCCAGTTTCGCCGGCGCGCTGTTGCTGTTGGGGCTGGCAGCCGGGCTACGTTACGGCGAAAACGCCGAGCGGACGGACGATCCGGCGCCGTTGCCGCCGCCCGGTCTCTCCACGACACTGCTGTTCGCTCCGGCATCCAACTGGCGGCGCTATCAACTCGAACTGACGACCAGTGTCCCGCAAACTCACACTGTCGACCTGCCCGAATTTCAGGCCCCGCCCTGCGATCTGGAGATCACGATCCGCCGCGGTGATACGATCGAACGGCGCGCGTTAGTGCGATTGCACCAGATCGGCGCTGCGGAGTGGGGACCTGTCGCGCTGTTCGGCTCCGACGTGTTCGAATTTTCCCCCGGTGACCGCGAAGTGGTGGTGGCGAACAAGGGCTGCGAGAAGGGCTATACGTTCGTCGGCGGGGTCCTGCAGATGCGCCGGGTCAGCCCGGTGATGTTTTCGCGGGCAACGCTTCCGCTGCTGGCTGCGTCTGTGCTTTCGCTGCTGGGTCTGGTGGCCATGCTCGCCGGGCTGATCGGCCTGCGCCGCAGCCGCCGGGCGCAGTCCTAACCTGCGGCGCGGTCGATCAGGTCGATCGAACCTGGGGGCAGGGCGATCCCGGCATCGGCGCCGTTGAGCCAGACCAGCTGGCCGGCCATCGGCTCGAAGCCGTCAAACTCGACCGCCACATCGTCGCCGATTTCGGTTTCGCCAAAGCGACCGGAAACCTTCATCCCGCTGGGTGAGACGTTGACGACCCGCACCGCCACCCCCTCGATCCGCAGCGCGGTGTCCTCGGGCACGGCATCGCCATAACGCAGTTCGGCGCGATGATCGGCCTGGCGGCTGACCAGGCGGTTGATCCGGCCGTGCATCCCCATGCCCGACGGCTTCTTCTTGCGCTGGAGCGGTGACAGGTCCGATCCGGCAATTCCGGAGATGATCTGCTCGCGGCGCGAAAGCAGCGGATCGGGAAACGCAATGACGTTGCTGATCGCGGCGGCGGCGTGGCTGCCTTCGGCCGGCATGAACCGGGTAGTGACCGCGGGATGGAGCGGGGTGTCGAATTCGAAGCCGAACTTCATCCCGTCGGTCCAGACCAGCCGCACCGACAGACTTTCCAGACCGGGCAGGCGAAGCCAGAATTGCGCGTCGTGCTGGACCAGCACCAGGTTGGCGACACTGCAGCCGAAGGAATTGAGGTCGATCAGCCGCGCCGCCATCGCGCTGCGGCTGCGTTCGCGAACCGACACCTCGATCCCCAGGGCCGCCCGGCCCTGTCGGCGGCGTTCGGTGAAGGTGGTGTTGCGTTCGAAACTGATGGTCACGTCACAGGGCTCCCTCGGGAATGTCTTTCCGGCGCGACCCAGAATTCGTTGGTGTCTGCGTGTCGCAGCGGCAGATTTCCAGCAAGCGCGCGTAACGCCGCGTCCCGTGATGGGATTAACAGGCGCGGTTAAGTTAAGGGGTTCTGTCGGCACGGGGTTCGGCGGGAAATGCCGGATTTTCAGAGCGTTGGTTCCAAAGGTCAGCCTGACGAGGCGTCGTTATCGCCACAGGGCCGGAAGGAGCGCCCTAAGTTCGCCAATTCAGGTGGCCTCTGCGCACCGCTCTTGCGCCCGCTTCCCCCTGTGGCAGGATCGCTGGCGATGATCCGAATCGTCCCGCTCATACTGGCCCTGGCCCTCGCTGCCTGCTCCCGGTCGGAAGAGCCGGGACCCGATCCGGCACCGGCCGCAACCGCCGCGGCCTCAGCCAGCCCGGCCGGGGCCGAAGCAGCGACGCCGCAATCGCGCTACACGTCGCTCAAGGACTGCAAGCTGGTCGATTCCCACGAAGGGGAGGATTGGTCGGTTTCGCGCTGCCCAGGGCTGGGCGGCTATGCGCTGATGCTCAACTATGGCGATGCACGCGACGATCTGGCGCTGCGCATGGCGGGGCGGAAGGATGAAGAACTGGGCTTGCCCAATCTGGCCGGGGGCGGCTTCAACACACTCGGCGATACGATCGAATGGCGGGGATCAGTGGCGGACGGCGGATTTGTCCCGGCCGCGCTGATCGTGCGCAATTCGGCGGTGCGGAGTCCCGAGCAGCCCGACAAGCCGACCTCGCTGCTGGTGGTGATTGACCTCGCGCAAGCTTGCGCTGTGGCGCAGGTCAAGCCGGGGGCCGGCCAGAACGATCGGGCCCGGGCCGTGGCCGATGGACCACGCCAGTCGTGCCTCAATGGAGTCCAGTGATGCGCTTGCCCATGCTTGTTGCCGCTGCCGCGACCGTCGCCGCAGCGCCACCCTCGGCCGCGCCCGTAACCCACGCCCAGATCGACGTGCCGCGCGGGCGGGCCCAGCAGGTGATCGTCCAGAGCCGCGATTTCGCGCCCGGCAGCGAAAGCGGCTGGCATGTCCATCCTGGGACCGAGGTGGCCTTCGTCACCTCCGGGCGGCTCGAACTGCGGGTCCAGGGCAAGACCACCGTGCTGATGCCGGGCGACAGCTTCACCATGCCGCGCGGGGTGCCGCACAACGGGGTCAATCCGGGCGCGGACACCGCGCGGGTGGTAATCACGCTGGTGGTCGACAAGGGCGCCGCCCCGCGCCAGCCGGTGCCCGCGCCAAAGTGACCTTAACGCCGTCCTTGCAGATTGGCGGGTGTGTAGCATTCGACAACATAGGCCAACGGCCGGCCATCGGGCAGGCGCAACAGCGCGCGATGCGCCGACACCGTATCTTTCGGACATTCCGGCGGTGGCGTGAACAGCGTTTCGAGCGGTTCCCGGCGGAACTTGAGCGACCCTGCCACCTTGCCGAACGGGGTGTCGGTCTTGCTCAGTTGCCGTTCCATCCCCGCGTCAAGCCGCGCGGGTACGAACCAGTTGTGCGCGACCGAGAGCGGCCTTCGCCCGCATGACAGGATCACGTTGCGGTACTGGATCGGTTCCGGCGCGGAGACTTCCAGCAGCCTGCGCAGGCCCTCTGGCGGTTTGGCCGATTTCCTGACCTTGCGCGCCGTCACCTGCGCAGGCTGGGCGAGCTGCTCCGCTTCGCACCAATTCTCCAGCGCTGCGGTAGCGCTGTCATGGGCCGCAAGTGTTGCTTCAAACCCGGCCAATTTCGCGGCATGAGCAGCATAGCGTTCCGGCGTTTCGCAGGAAGCCAGGCCCAGCAGCGCCAGCGCCAACAGCGCCTTAGACACCGCCCGCCACCGCCTCGCGGCCCAGGGCGCGCAGGCCGGTCACCAGCGCCTCGCAGCACGCCTCGAGCAAGGCCGGTTCGACCGAGCGGACCACGAAGTTCGCCCCGACCCGGCCTTCGCGGAAGAACGGGTAGGACCCGATCGCGCAACCTTCGTGGGCCTGTTCGGTCTCGCGCAGCAGGTCGGCGACTTCGCTTTCCTGAACCCAGGCGCCAACGGTCTCGCTGAGCACCGGCAAGCCGCCCTCCAGCGTACCGGTCAGCGCATCGAGCATGCCGGCGGTGATCGAGGGGACCCCGGCCATCAGGAACACATTGCCGATCCGGATTCCCGGTGCGCCCGACATCCGGTTGGGGATCAGTTCGGCCCCGCCCGGCACCCGCGCCATCCGCAGTCGCGCTTCGTTGAGCCCACCGCGGGTGGCGTAGTACCGCTCCAGAATCGCGCGGGCCTCGGGGTGGATCACCACCTCGACGCCGAAGGCTTCGGCCACGGCATCGACGGTGATGTCATCGTGGGTCGGGCCGATCCCGCCGGTGGTGAACAGATAGTCGTTGGCCGCGCGCAGGGCGTTTACGGCCGCGACGATCGCGGCGGTATCGTCGGCTACCACCCGCACTTCGGACAGGCGGATGCCCTGGACGTTGAGCCACGAGGCGACCTGCGCGACGTTCTTGTCCTGGGTCCGGCCCGAGAGAATTTCGTCGCCGATGACAAGCAGGGCGGCTTTCCAGATGCGGGTTTGGTCGGTCATGATGCGACGCTAAGGCAATTCCTAAGCGTCTGCCAGTTCCTTCGCCCGGGTAAATTGCAGCACGCCATCATCGATCGGGGCCTGGCGCATGTCCTGCTTGTCCTTGCGGTATTCCTGATTGAGCCGCCACGGCAGGCTCTTCGCGTTTTTGGGCATCACGTGCTTGCCGCGCTGGATATAGCCGCTGGAGAAATCGAACACGTCGTCCTCTTCGGGTTCGTTGCCCGCCGCCATAACCGGGGTTGCTGCGACTGCGCCGTACTTGTCCATCTGCTTGAACAGCCGGGTCAGGTATTCGCCGATGATATCGACCCGCAGCGTCCAACTGGCGTTCACATAGCCGAACACCCCGGCCATGTTGGGAACGTTGGAGAACATGCAGTTGCGGTAGAAGAAGGTCTCATTGAAATGGAGCGGCTTGCCGTCCACCGCCACGGCAATCTTTCCGGCAAAGGTCATTGCGAGTCCGGTTGCGGTAACGATGATGTCGGCGTCGAGATGCTCACCTGACTTGAGCTTGATCCCCGTCTTGTCGAAAGCTTCGATCTGGTCGGTCAGCACCGAAGCCTGACCGGCGTTCATCGCAACGAAGAAATCGGCATCGGGCACCAGACACAGCCGCTGATCCCACGGATTGTAGGGCGGAGTGAAATCGGCCGCGTTGTAATTCGCGCCGAGGTGGCCCTTGATCTGGCCGGAGAGGAATTGCTTGACCTTCTCGGGTGCACTGCGGGCGCGCTTGAACACCAGGTCGCCAAGGAAGATGTTCTTGGCCCGGGTGATCTTGTAGGCCAGCTTTTCGGGCAGGACCTTTCGCAGCCGATTGGCAAAGGCATCCTTGGCCGGGCGGCTGGCCATCCAGGTCGGGGTGCGTTGCAGCATGGTGACGTGGCCTGCGCCCGATTGGGCCAAGGCGGGGACAATGGTGACCGCGGTCGCTCCCGATCCGATCACCACCACCTTCTTGCCCTGATAATCGAGGTCGCCCGGCCAGAACTGCGGATGGACGATTTGTCCTTTGAACT
This sequence comes from uncultured Novosphingobium sp., assembly GCA_937897535.1. GTDB lineage: Bacteria > Pseudomonadota > Alphaproteobacteria > Sphingomonadales > Sphingomonadaceae > Novosphingobium. The sequence continues at coordinate 9,873 of CALCQB010000302.1, forward strand.
TGTCACGACCTGGGAACGCGGCGTCGTAGGGATCGTCGTAATCGTAGTAGCCCGCGCCCAGAAACAGAAACCGTCCCTTGAGGCGGCTGCGCGTGCCATCGGCAATTTCGCTGACCACGGTCCACATCGCCTCCGCGCTGTCCCAGTCGGCGCTGACCACCTTGTGTCCCATCCGCATGTCGGACCGCAGATCATATTTGCCGACGATCCTGTCGAGATATTCGATGATCGAGGGGCCGTCGGCGATGGCCTTTTCGTGGGTCCACGGCTCGAACGCGAAACCAAGTGTGTGCATGTCAGAGTCAGAGCGGATCCCGGGATAGCGGAACAGGTCCCAGGTCCCGCCCAGATTCTCGCGCCGATCGAGGATCGCAATGCTCTTGCCCGGGCATTCGCGCTTCATGTGAACGGCCATGCCGATTCCGGAAATCCCGGCCCCGACGATGATCATGTCGAGGCATTGTTCGATCGGACTATGGGCGTTCATCGCTCCGCTTCTCCCAGACAATTAACATTGTTGTCAGTATAACCGCTTCGACGCGGGATTGCCAGCATCATGGCTCTTTGGCACAGCATGGCAATGCCGATCATTGCCGCGCGCCGCTATGCGGGTGGAAAGCCATCCGAAAATTCGATTCCAGTCGATGGGCAGCCGCGCGCCGCGCTGACCAAGGGCAGTTTCGACTGGATCGGGCTGGCCGATCCGTCGCCTGAAGAACTGGAACTTGTCCGCGCGCAGTTCGGTTTGCATCCGCTGGCGGTCGAAGATGCTCTCAACCCCACCCAGATGCCCAAGATCGAGGCATACGGGCAGCAGCTGTTCATCGTTGCGCGGACCGCCGCGAACCAGGAGGGGGACAATATCGCCTTCGGCCAGACCGCGATCTTCTTGGGCAGCGACTTCATCGTCACGGTCCGGATGGGCTCGACCCGGGCTCATTCCAAGCTGCGTGACCGGCTTGAGATCGACGCCGAACGGCTATCCGAAGGGCCGGACTATGTCGCCCATGCGGTGCTCGATTTCATCGTCGACGGGTTCCAGCCGATCCTCGAGAAGTTCGAGGAATCGGTCCAGGCGATGGAAGAAGGCGCGATCGAAAAGTTTCCCGAGCCTTCGACGATTCGCCGGATATTCCGCCTGCGCCGCCAGTTCCGCCGGTTCACGCGGATCATCGGGCCGATGGAAGAAGTCTGCGAGCGGCTGACCTACACCGACCTGCCGGTGGTCGATCCCGGCGCGCGGATCTGGTTCCGCGACGTGCTCGACCATGTCCGCCGCTCGCTGATCCGGATGAACGGGCTGCGCGATACGCTGGCCAGCATCGTCGAGACCGCCAGCCTGCTCGAACAGCACCGCCAGGGCGACATGACCCGGCAGATCACCGCCTGGGCCGCGATCCTGGCGGTGCCGACCGCAATTGCCGGGATCTACGGGATGAACTTCGATTACATGCCCGAACTGCACCACAAATGGGGCTATCCGGCGGTGCTCGCGCTGATCTTTGCGATCTGCGGGGCGCTGTTCGTGCGGTTCAAGCGGATCGGCTGGCTATGACGGGGGGCAACTGACATGGCTGGTTCCGGCGGCACCCGCGTAATCCTGACCGCGCTGGCGGCTAATGTCGGGATTGCCGTGGCCAAATTCGTCGCGGCAGGAATCACCGGATCTTCGGCGATGCTGACCGAAGGGGTCCACAGCCTGGTCGACAGCACCAATCATGTGCTGCTGCTGTATGGCACCAGGCGCAGCGGCAAGGCCGCCGACGCGATCCACCCGCTGGGCTATGGCCGCGAGCTCTATTTCTGGTCGTTCGTGGTGGCGATGTTGGTCTTCACGCTGGGCGCGGGGGTTTCGGTCTATGAGGGCATTCTTCATCTGATCGAGCCCGAACCGACCAGCGACTTGACGATCGCCTTCGTCGTGCTCGGCGTGGCCGGCGCGCTCGAAGGCTGGTCGACCTGGGAGGCGTTGCGCGCCTTCAACGCTTCGCGCGGCACCAAATCGCTGCTGCGGGCGCTGCACGATACCAAGGACGCGCCGACCCTGATCGTGCTGCTGGAGAATGCCGGGGCGCTGGCCGGGCTGGCTATCGCGGCCGCGGGCTTGGCGCTGGCGCACTTTACCGGCAATCCGCTGTGGGACGGAATCGCCTCGGTCCTGATCGGGCTGGTGCTGGGCGCAACCGCGATTGCCTTGCTGATCGAGGCCAAGGGCCTGCTGATCGGCGAAAGTGCCGATCCGGTGCTGATCGCTGCGATCCGGGCCTGCACCGAGGGTCATTCGGGGGTCGTCTCTGTCCACGAAGTGTTGACCGTGCACCAAGCGCCGGAAATGGTCCTGTCCGTGATCAGCGCCGATTTCGACGATGCGATCAGCGCCCGCGAGGTCGAACAGACCGTGCGCGATATCGAGGCCGCGGTGGGTGCGCAGTTCCCGATGGTGAAGCGGGTCTACGTCCGGCCGCTGAGCGACCCTGGCTAAGCCTGTGGACACTCCACGCCTTCTGTGGCGAATCTGTCAAACCGGTGTCATAGAACTGCCACATTCCTAGGAGGGGACGGGCAATGTTCGGTTGGTTCCAGCGGCTGCTGCCGCATTCGGGCGATTTCTATGTGCTGTTCGAACGCCACGCCGTGGCGATCGTCAGCGCGGCCGATGCGCTGGCCCAGCTGACCGCCGGGCAAGGCGATCGGTCCGCCCATCTGCGCACGATCCGCGACCGCGAGCATGACGCCGACGAGGTGATCCGCGAAACCCTGCACGAGGTTCGTCAGACCTTCCTGACCCCCTTCGACCGCGGCGCGATCACCGCACTGATCGGCTCGATGGACGATACGATCGATGAAATGAACCGCTCTGCCAGCGCGATCGAGCTGTTCGAGGTGCACAAGTTCGATCCGCAGATGAAGCAGATCGGGGTGCTGGTGCAGGATGCCAGCCGGCTGATTTCCGAAGCCATTCCACTGCTGCGCGATATCGAACGCAATGGCCGACGCCTGCACGAGCTGACCGCCAAGCTGGTCAAGCTGGAGGGCGAGGTCGATATCCTCCACGACACCGGCATGAAGAACGCGTTCCAGGCCCAGAAGGAAGAATCCGATCCGATGGCCTTCATGGTCGCGCGCGAAATCTACAAGAACCTCGAACGCGTCGCCGATGCCTTCGAGGATGTCGCCAACGAAATCGACAGCCTGGTCATCGACCACGGCTGAGGCCCCCGCTTTGAAGGAGTACGGCAATGCATGAGCTTGCCTTTCCGCTGCTGGTCGGTCTGATCGTGATCGCGCTGGCGTTCGATTTTCTGAACGGTCTCCACGATGCCGCCAATTCGATTGCGACGGTGGTTACGACCCGGCTGCTTTCGCCGGTCTGGGCCGTGGCCTTTGCCGCAGTCGGCAATTTCGCGGCCTACTGGCTGATCCCGCTGCATGTTGCCGAAACCATCGGCAAAGGCATCATCAACAAGGACATGGTCACCCCCGGGGTGGTGTTCGGTGCGCTGATCGGGGCGATGTTCTGGAACGTGGTCACCTGGATCAAGGGCATTCCCTCCAGCTCCAGCCATGCGCTGCTTGGCGGGTTGCTGGGCGCCGGCATCGCCCATGCCGGGTTCGATGCGGTCGAAACCAAGAAGACGGTCGAGACGCTGTTTGCCATCTTCCTGTCGCCGATGCTGGGCTTTGCCCTGGCGATGCTGATGGTGCTGCTCACCTCATGGCTGTTCAAGGGTTTCCAGCCGCGCCGGGCCGAAGGTGTGTTCAAGAGCCTGCACCTGTTTTCCAGCGCGGCCTATTCGATCAGCCACGGCGGCAACGATGCCCAAAAGACGATGGGGATCATCACCGTGCTGCTCTATTCGACCGGGCAACTGCACGGTGAGTTCCACATCCCGACCTGGGTGGTGATCA
>CALCQB010000303.1 GCA_937897535.1 uncultured Novosphingobium sp.
CTGGAGTTCAGACGTGTGCTCTTCCGATCTCGGTCCATCGCGGCCTTGCTCGCCGCTTCGCGCACGGCTTCGCGGCGGCTTTCCTTTTCGAGCCGGATCGCTTCCTCGACGAGGTCGCGGGCGATCTGTTCGACATCGCGGCCGACATAGCCGACCTCGGTGAACTTGGTCGCCTCGACCTTGATGAAGGGCGCATCGGCCAGCTTGGCCAGGCGGCGGCTGATCTCGGTCTTGCCGCAACCGGTCGGCCCGATCATCAGGATGTTCTTGGGTGTCACCTCGTCGCGCAGTTCGGGCGAGAGGCGTTGCCGCCTCCACCGGTTCCGCAGGGCGACGGCGACGGCGCGCTTGGCATCGGCCTGGCCGACAATGTGTTCGTCCAGCGCGGCGACTATGGCTTTGGGGGTAAGGTTTTCGATCATCCCCGCCTAGATGGTTGGGGACCCGGCCCAGTTCAAGCCTGACGGGGCGCTATGCCCGGCGCGAACCGGCTGTTATGCGATTGGCATGAGCCTGCCCTCGCTGATCGTGATCGACGATTTCCTGGCCGATCCGCACCTGGCGCGCGGGCGGGCGCTGGCGCTCGATTACGATCCCGGGTTCAAGCAGGGCAACTATCCCGGCTTGCCCTCGACCCAGACGCTGCCGATTCCCGGCCTGGACGAGGCGGTTTCGCGAATTGTTGGCACACCGGTCAAGCCGCAGCCCGGCACGCTGCACGGGCATTGCCGCCTGACCCTGGCCGGCGATCAGGGCCGATCGGGTGTCCACGTCGATCCCTCGGCCTATTCGGGCATTCTCTATCTCAGCCTGCCCGAGCATTGCCGCGGCGGGACCGATTTCTTCCGCCACAAGCGCACCGGGCTGGAGCGCGTGCCCGGCCGGATCGAGGACATTCTGGCGGCCGGCTATGCCGACATCAACCGGCTGATCGACGAAGTGGTCAACCGCGATACGCTGAAGCCGGGCGCGTGGGAGCGGACTTTCACGGTGCCGATGCGGTTCAACCGGCTGATCCTGTTCAGCCCGTGGATGTTCCACAACGCCGCGCGTGCCTTTGGCAACGGCCCGGAGAACGGCCGGCTGGTGCAGACGCTGTTCTTCGCAGCCGCGTGAAGCCCTAACTTTCGATCGTTTCCAGCGTCACCCGGTCGTTGGTGAACACGCAGACATCCGCGGCAACCGCCATCGCGCGGCGGGCGATCCGTTCGGGGTCGGTTTCGTAGTCGACCAGCGCCTTGGCCGCCGAGAGCGCATAGTTCCCGCCCGAGCCGATTGCGGCGATGCCCTCTTCGGGCTCGAGCACGTCGCCGTTGCCGGTCAGGATCAGCAGCACGTCCTTGTCGGCCACGATCATCAGCGCCTCGAGGTTGCGCAGATACTTGTCGGTCCGCCAGTCCTTGGCCAGTTCAACCGCCGCGCGCATCAGCTGCCCGCGGTGTTGTTCCAGCTTTTTCTCAAGCCGCTCGAACAGGGTGAAGGCGTCGGCGGTCGCCCCGGCGAACCCGGCAATGACCGAGCCATCGCCCAGCCGGCGGACCTTGCGGGCGTTGGGCTTCATCACGGTGTTGCCCATCGACACCTGGCCATCGCCGGCGATGACGGTCTTCCCGCCCAGCTTGACGCCGATGATGGTCGTGCCGTGCCACTGGATCAGGCCGTGGCTGTCGTTGGAATAGTTCATGGGCCGGATATATGCGTTATCCGGCAGGCTTCAACCTAGCTGCCGTTCGGGCCGCCCGCGCCGCCGCCGGCCCCGGCTCCGGCCGCACCGACCTGGCCGATATTGCCGAACAGATCTTCGAGGAAGGTCCGTTCCCGGCCCAGCGTCGGCGTCTTGTCGCCATCGGGGTTGATGTTGGCGACCTTTTCCATCCCGCTGCGTTCGATCGTGGCGACGTTGCCCTTGTCGTCGAAGGCGATCTTGACCAGCAGCTGCTCGCGCGGCTTGGGCCGGGTGAAAGCGGCCTGGCGGGTGTTGGTCGAAATATAGTACCAGTCCTTGCGGCCGTACTGGCTGATGAAGCTGGGCCGGCCGAGCATGCGTTCGACCGAGGCCTGGTTGTCCGTTCCGGGCTGGACCGAATCGAGCAGGGCATTGTCGACCAGATAGCCGCGGTGATCCTTGATCGAGGCGCAGGCGGTCAGCGCCAGCATCGCGGCGGCCATGCCAAGGAAACGAACCTTACGCTGCATCTTCAACTTGCTCCGTCCGGCGGCCTTGCGGGATTGCCCGCACCGCCCCATTTGCTCTATCGCGGCCAGCCTTAGGCGGCCTTGCACCAGCGCGCAATGCCGCCCGATGGGCAAGGTCCCTTTAATGCCCGCTGAATGGAAGGACATGTCACCCGCGATGTCGCTGCTGAATCGCCTGCTGGGCCGCCCCGACCAAGGGCAGGAGCAGATTCGTCCCCTGTGGCACCGCGTGGTCGAAGTGGCGCGCGAACCGGGCTGGTACGCCAAGGGCGGGGTAGCCGATACCCTGCCCGGCCGGTTCGATGCGGTCACGCTGGTGCTGGCGCTGGTCATGCTGCGGATGGACGACGAACCTGCCCTGCGCGCGCCGGCGGCCCGGCTGACCGAGCTGTTCGTGATCGATATGGACGGGCAGCTGCGCCAGTCGGGCGTCGGCGATCTGGTGGTCGGCAAGAAGGTCGGCAAGCTGATGGGCGCGCTGGGCGGGCGGATCGATGCCTACCGCGATGCGCTGGCCCAGCCCGGCGACGCGGCGCTGATCGCGGCGATCGAACGCAATGTCACGCTGGGTGAGAACGGTGATCCCGCTGCGATCGCAGCCGAGATGCGGGTGCTGGCCGCCAGTCTGGCCGGGCTCGACAACGCCGAACTGCTGGCCGGGAAGATCGTGCGGTGAGCGAGTTTTCGCGGATCTATGATGTCGCGCGGTTGCCCACGGGGCCGCAGCTGCTCGAGGCCAGCGAGGCCGAGCGCGCCGCGCTGGCCGAGCGCTTTGGCCTGGTCGCGGTCAAGTCGCTGAGCGCCACCGTGGAACTGGCAGCCGACGGCCAGACTGTCCGTGCCACCGGACATATGAAGGCCGAGATCGTCCAGAGCTGCGCGGTTTCGGGCGAGGACCTGCCGGTAAAGATCAACGAGCCGATCGCGCTGCACTTCGTCCCCGCCGCAAACCTTGCGCCCAGCGAGACCGAGATCGAACTCGATGCCGCCGACCTTGACGAAATCGAGCTCGACGGCTCCCGGTTCGATCTGGGCGAGGCTGTCGCGCAGAGCCTGGCGCTGGCAATCGACCCCTACCTCGAAGGCCCCGGCGCCAAAGAAGCCCGTCGCAAGGCCGGCATCGTCAGCGAGGGCGAGGCCGGTCCGTTCGCTGCGCTGAAGGGGCTGCTGAAGGACTGATCGTCATCCCGGACCTGATCCGGGATCAGAACGGAATATCGTCGTCGAGATCGTCGGCGAGATCGCTGCCGCCGCCGCGCGAGGAGCCACCGCCGCCGCCGCCCCAGTCGTTGCCGCCACCGCCAGCTTCCTGGGTTTCGACGCCTGCGGCGAAAATGTTTTCCAACAGCGGACTTTCCTGACTGCCGCGGAACGACTGACGCCACTTCGACCAATCCACCCGCAGCGCCATCGCCTGGGGAGCTCCGGCATTGAGGAAGGATTCTGTCAGAACGATCACCTCGCCGGGGGTGAGCGGAGTGGTTCCCGAGCGGGCGAGGTATTCAGCGACGCGTTCGTTGCGTGCCACGTAGCCTTCGCCGCCGAGGGCCTTGGTGGCCTCGAGCGCGTGACGGACCTGG
>CALCQB010000304.1 GCA_937897535.1 uncultured Novosphingobium sp.
CGCGCATGTTGGGCGGGACCTTGTCGAAGATCACCCGCACCGGCAGGCCATCGTCGCGCAGCACCTCGATCCGGTTGCCGATCTGCAGCACGACGCCGCCGTTGGCCGCCAGCACCAGCGCCTGCTCGCGCGTTTCCGCGCCGGTCGCCGGATTGGTCCGGACCAGTGTGATCGTCTGGCCGACCGCGTTCTCCATGATCTTGGCGGGGGAGAGCAGGTCATAGTCGAAGTTCTGCTCGATTATCCGCATGTCACTCGCCGCGAGGCTGGCGGTTTCGGGCCGGATCTGGGCCGAGACGTTCTTGAACTCGACCTTCTGCGGGGCGCCGGTGAAGGTCACTTGCCGGGTATCCTGGACCAGGGCCTGGTTATCGGCATAGATCGTGATGTCGATCCCGCTATCGGCGGCAGCGGCGCTGGCAAGGACGGCCAGCGAACCGGCAAGGATCAGGGGCAGACGCGGCATGGGAAGTCTCCTCTCGCCTCAATGTGATAAAGTTACATTCCGGCATGTCAATGCCGCAGGCTTGGCCTTTTCCATCTGAATGCTAGGTTGCCGGGATGATCATCATCACCGGTTCGGTCCAGCTTCGCCCCGAACATCGCAATGCCGCCTTCGCGCTGGGCACCGAACACTCGGCCCGCTCGCGCGGCGAGCCCGGCTGCCTCGCGCACAATTGCCATGCCGATGCCGAAGATCCGGACCGGATGGTGTTCGTCGAGGAATGGGCCGATATGGCGTCGGTTAAGCAGCACTTCGCCGTTCCGGCTTCGGGCGAATTCGTCCGCGCCGTGGCCGCGATGGCGATCGCCGCGCCGGTGATGAAGCTGTTCAGCGCGCAGGAAATCGCGGTCTGACGGGTGAACCGTAACTGTCGGGTTTATCCAATGACGCGCGGGCGATTTGCATTTATCATCCGCAGCAACCCCAGCTCGTTGGGGTAGTTGCAAATCGATGGGGGATTTCCATGAAGCTTTTTTCGCGCACTCTCGCCGCTGCATCAGCGATTGCGATGCTTGCCGCCGCACCGGCTCCAGCCGTTGCGCAGGATTATGACACCAGCCTGCACAGCACCCTGCTGGACTGCATGACGCTGCAAATCCTGTTTGCGCAGGTCGCCGATACCGAAGCCGAAAAGAAGGAAGCCGCGAACATGGCGGTCGGGTTCCTGACTGCGGCCCAGACCCTGTCGGGCGTCGATATCAAGGACCTGTCGACCGAGGTAAATCCCCGCAAGGCCAAGATCCTCGGCTGGCTCGACAAGAAGGACGAATCGTCGACCAAGCTGACCAAGAGCTGCGCGGCGATCTTCACCGTCCACAAGAACTACCTCGCCGCCGGCAAGTAAGACCGCTGCGAAAGCCAAGCCAAGGGGCGCTGCCGGTGGGCGGCGCCCCTTTTGCTAGGCGTCGATCAGTTCCGGATCGATCTGGCTCGCGCGGTTCTGGATGAACATGAAGCGCTGGGCGGGATCGCGGCCCATCAGGCGGTCGACGAGGTCTTTCACCGCGGCGCGGCCTTCGTATTCGGGGGGCAGGGTAATGCGGATCAGGCTGCGCGAGGCGGGGGCCATCGTCGTTTCGCGCAGCTGCTGCGGGTTCATCTCGCCAAGGCCCTTGAAGCGGCCGACTTCGACTTTCTTGCCCTTGAACTTCGTCGCTTCCAATTCGGCGCGGTGCGCGTCGTCCTTGGCATAGGCCGAAGTCGCGCCGCTGGTGAGGCGGTAGAGCGGGGGCTGGGCGAGGTAGAGGTGCCCGCGCCGGACGATGTCGGGCATTTCCTGAAAGAAGAAGGTCATCAGCAACGTCGCGATATGCGCACCGTCGACATCGGCGTCGGTCATGATGATGACCCGGTCATAGCGCAGGTTGTCGGCGTTGCAGTCCTTGCGCATCCCGCAGCCGAGCGCGAGGCCAAGGTCGGCAATTTCAGAGTTTGCGCGAATCTTGTCGGCTGTCGCACTGGCAACGTTGAGGATCTTGCCGCGGATCGGCAGGATCGCCTGGGTCTTGCGGTCGCGCGCCTGCTTGGCCGAGCCGCCGGCGCTATCGCCTTCGACGATGAACAGCTCGGTCTCGGCGTCGCCTTCGCCAGTGCAGTCGGTCAGCTTGCCCGGCAGGCGCAGCTTGCGGGCGTTGGTCGCGGTCTTGCGCTTGACCTCGCGCTCGGCCTTGCGCCGCAGGCGCTCGTCCATCCGCTCCATGATGCTGCCGAGCAGCGCCTTGCCGCGCTCCATGTTGTCCGAGAGGAAGTGGTCGAAGTGATCACGCACGGCATTCTCGACCATGCGCGCCGCTTCGGGGCTGGTCAGGCGGTCCTTGGTCTGGCTCTGGAACTGGGGGTCGCGGACGAACACCGAGAGCATCACCTCGCTGCCGGTGACCACGTCCTCGGGCGCGATGTCCTTGGCCTTTTTCTGCCCGATCAGGTCGGCAA
>CALCQB010000305.1 GCA_937897535.1 uncultured Novosphingobium sp.
AATCGCCTCCAACGGGCGGTCAGTCACCGCGGTCGACTTCGAAATTCGCGCGATCGAGGCCGGCGCCCGGCGCGCCAAGGCCCTTGCGCTGGCCCATCCGCGATATCCGGGCGTCGAGATTCCGGGCTCGGTCACGGTGATCGTCGTGCCGGACAGCGATGCGCCCAATCCGCTGCCCAGCGATCATACGCTTGGCGCGGTCGCAGCGCGGCTGGACGAAACCCGGCTGGTGACCACCGAAGTTCACGTGGTCGCCCCGACCTATAACGAAGTGTCGATCGAGGCCGACATCGTGGTCCGCCGCGCGGCCAGTCCCGAGATGGTCCGGATGGACCTCGAGGCGCGGCTCAATTCGTTCCTGCACCCACTTACCGGCGGCAGCGACGGGCTGGGCTGGCCGTTCGGCGGCGATATCTATTTTTCCGACCTTTACCGGCTGGTGATCGAGACGCCCGATGTGGTGCGGCTGGCCGACGGTCAGCTCGGCATTCGCGTCAATGGCGAACTCGCGCCGTTCTGCCGCGATATCGAGATTTGCCCCGGTGAGCTGGTTTTCGCCCGTCAGCATCGGCTGGCGCTGTTTGCCGAAGGCAGCGCGCCATGATCCGGCCGATGAAAATCCGTGTTGACGGCCGGATCGGTTGGCAAATCTCCGATAGCCACGGGCTGGCGCTTGGTCGCAATGCGGCAAAGCTTGCGCCGCTTCCAGGCGCCGCGCGCCCGCTCGTCTCGGCTGCTGGCGACATGGCCGGACATGCCCTGCCGATGCGGGTCGCGGCCGGGCCGGGCGGATCGGTCTTCATGATCGACGCTGCCGGCGCGATCCTGCGCTACGATCCCTGTCTCGAACGGTTCGAACCCTTCGCCTGTCTGGCTGGGCCGCAGCGGCCGCTCGGCCTGGCCCAGCCCAAGGCACTCGCGGTCGCGCCCGCAGGAGAGCTGCTGGTGCTCGACGGGGCAGCGCGAATGGTCACGGCTATCTCGCTGATCGACGGCCACATCAAGCGGCAGTGGGGGCCGTTCCGGGCCAGCCCTTCAGGCCTCGTTCCGGTGACGGCGGTTCCAGGCCATGATCCGCTCAGCGGCGCGCCCGATGGCGCCGTGACGCTGCCTGCCGATGTATGGGACCCGGTCGACCTCGCGATCCTGGCCGATGGCTGCGTCGTGATCAGCGACCGCATCGGCGAGACGCTCCATCGGTTCGACCGGCGCGGATCGTGGCGCGGTGACTGGAACGGCGCGGGCGAAGACGTTCCGGCCCTCGCGCAACCCGGCGCTTTGGCTGCAGCGAACGATGGGCGGCTGTTCGTGATCGAGGAAGGGCGACAAGGGATCGCCATTCTCGACCGATCAGGGCACATCGTGGCGCGGACCACCGACCAGGACCTGCTGCCTGAATTGATCGACGGCGCGCAGCTGGCGGTCGACGCTGACGGGACGCTGTGGGTGTCGAACCGCAGGCCCGGCCCGGCCTGCGTGGTCCGCTGCGATTGTTCCGGCCAGGTCGGGAGTTCGGAAGCCGTCCGGCTGATCCCGGAAAATTGCGCGATCCTGGCGTTTGACCCGGCCGGCAACGCGATCCTCGGCAAAGGGCATGATCCGTGCCTGCAGCGCAGCGTCGCGGTGGCGCGCGAGACCGAAGGCAGCCTTGGCTTTGCGGCTTTTGACAGCGGCGTGACCGGAACGATCTGGGACCGGGTTGTGCTTGATATAATCGTCCCGGAAGGAACGATGCTGACGATCTGGGCCTATGCCAGCGATGCTCAATTGCTGGCAGCGGATGTTGCCGCGATGGGCCAGAGCCAGTGGGCGCGGACCCCGCTTACCCGCGGCAGCAGCAGCGAAGTCGCGGCGATCCGCGCGGCGCCGGGCCGGTTCCTGTGGCTGCGGATCGATTTTGCCGGAACCGGCATCGAAACTCCGGAATTGCGTTCCCTGGTGGTCGGCTGGCCAAGGCAAAGCTCGGCGCGTTACCTGCCGGCTGCCTGGTCGGCCGATCCGGTCAATGCCGATTTCCTGGCCCGGTTCCTGGCGCTGTTCGACCAGCTGCGAACCGGCATGCTCGCGCCGATCGACGCGCTTCCGGCCCTGTTCGATCCGCGAGCCACCCAGGCTGCGAAACAGCACGAGCACGGCGAAGACTTCCTTGATTGGCTGGCCAGCTGGATCGGGATCGTGCTCGATCGCAACTGGCCGGTCGATCGGCGCCGGAAACTGGTGGCCGAAGCACCCAGCCTGTTCCGGATCAAGGGCACGCTCAAGGGGCTGGCGCGTCACATCGCGATCTACACCGGGATCGAACCCCGGATCGTCGAGCATTTCCGGCTGCGGCGCTGGCTGACCCTCGACGAAGGTCGGCTCGACGGTCAGGAAAAGCTGTGGGGCGCCGAAATTGTCCGGCGTCTGCAGCTCGATGGCTTCGCCGAAATCGGCCGGTTCACGCTGGTCGATGGCGGGGATCCGCTGACCGATCCGATTGCGGCTTTCGCGCACCGGGCAACGGTGTTCGTTCCCGTCGGAGAGGCGTTTGGCGATGCCGATCTGGCCGCGCTGGAAGATGTCGTGCGGGCGGCCAGGCCGGCCCATGTCACGATCGATATCCGCCTGATCCGTCCCCGCTTCGTGATCGGCTGCGACCTGATGCTCGGCGTCAACACGATCATCGGCCGCGATGTCTGCATCGCCCAGGCCGATCGCGCCGTGCTGGGCGAAGACATCCGGCTGGCCGGTCCGCCTGCCGGCTTCACCCTCAGCCGCGGCCTGCGCCTCGGCCAAGAAACGACACTCGAATGAGCAAGGAGCTTGCCATGAACCACGGTTGCGAACCGGTCGATTGTCCAACCTGCGATCCGCCGCAGCTTGCACGCAACACGCTGTTTGACGGCAAGCCGATGAACGCGCGGGATTTCCTTGACGAACAGACCTATTTCCTGGGCAAGCATCGTCGCCATAACCAGTATCTGCATGGCTGGGGTACGGCCTGCGGACTGTTCGTCCACGAACATCCCAACCCGGCGTGTCGGACCCAGTACGTCGTGGTCGAACCGGGTTATGCGATCGACTGCTGCGGGCGCGAGATTCTGGTTCGTGCGCCGGCCATGGTCGATCTGCGCGAACTGTTCCTCTCGGCCTGGCGCAGCCAGCACGGGGCCGACAGCGAGCCCGACGACCTGCCGCATCGGCTGAACCTGGCCCTGCGCTATGCCGAGTGTCCGACCGAGCCGGTTCCGGCCGTGTTCGAAGGCTGCGGCAGTCCCGAGAACGCCTGCCTTCCCGGCAAACTGGTCGATGGCTATTTCTTTGAAGCGCTGATCGATCGTCCGGTTATCGATAGCGCCCTCGGCCTTTCGCGGCTCGACTGGTCTTCGACCAACAATATCGATGGAACGGTCGCGGTGGCGCTCGATGAAGCGGGCGACCGGCTCTACGCCTTGACCGGTCCGGCCCCGGCGCAGGTTCTCGCCCTCGATGCCGATAATCGCGCAATCGTTGGCGGTACCGGGCTGGCCGGCAAGGACGGACTTGGTCTGACGCTCTCGCCGGACGGAACCCGGCTGTTCGTTGCTGCGGTCCCGTCGGGCGGCGGCGATGCGGAAGTGCTGGTGCTCGACACCGCCAACCTGGCGGCGGCACCGATCCGTATTCTGGCCTTGCCCGGTTCGGCCGGCAAGGCATTCGTGCAGTGTCTCCCTGACGGGCGGCTCGCCGTGCTGACTCCGGCCGATCGCACGCTGCGGATCTGGGGAACCGATGTTGGCGGGGCTGCCGCTCCGGCCGCCGCGAACGAGCGGACCTTTACGCACGATCCGGTTGGTCTTGCCGAAGGGAAGGACAGCGCGTTCTGCTATGTCGCGTTTGGCGATGTCGCCGAGATCGCCGCGATCAAGCTGGCCGATCTCAGCCTTGCCGCCATTGCCATGCCACTCGCCGACAATGCCGTCCGGGCCAGTGCGATCGCGGTCTCCCAACGCGACTCGCGGGACCTTGTCGCGCTGGCCGACAGCGCAACCGGCAAACTGCTGCTGCTGTCCGCCACCCCCGAGGCGGCGCTTCCGGCCGATCGGCTGACCGAAGCGGCACCGGCCTTTACCGGGCTCACCGAAACCACTGCCGCCTTGGTCTTTTCGCTCGGCGGCAACTGGCTCTACCTGCTGGCCAAGGCCAGCGACGGCAGCAGCGTGTTGCGGATCGTCTCGGTCAACCGGCGGGTGCTGGGCCAGAACCCGGCAATCAGCGCACCGATCCCCGCTCCGCCGGGAGCCAACGGGCTGGCAATTACCGGCAACAAGGAGCTGCTGGTGGGATTTGCCGGAGACGATCTGGCCGCGAATCCCCGCGTGCCCGGCGGCATCGCAGCCTACACGATTGTCGGAGATCGCTGTATCGACCGGTTCGCCGAAGTGCTCGAGCCATGCCCGTGCTGCGATTGCGAGGATGCGCTGGTTCTAGCGACAATCGCTGATTACCACTGGCTTGACCCGTTCACCGACGAAGTCATCGACAACCGGGCCGATCGCCGGCTGCTCGTTTCGACCCAGTTGCTGACCGAAGTGGTGGCCTGTCTGGCCGAACAATCGTGCGAGGGGACCGGCGAGGGTGGTGCGGCCGGTCCGCAAGGGCCCGCCGGTGAAATCGGGCCAATCGGACCAATCGGACCAATCGGACCAATCGGACCTATCGGGCCAATCGGACCAATCGGACCAATCGGGCCAATCGGACCCATCGGGCCTATCGGGCCTATCGGACCAATCGGACCAATTGGGCCTGCCGGTCCACAAGGCCCCGGACTTCGGACCGATCTGCCCCGAATCGTCGGGATAAACTGGTCGCACAACGACACCATTTCGGTGCGCTCGGCAGCCTACCGGCAGTTGAACGAGGAAGGGATCGTGATCGCATTCGATCGCCGGTTCCCGATCCTGGCCGAAACTCTGACAGTCCAGACGGTCCAGTTGCTGCGCGAGGGCGAGAACGAGTTCGATCAGTCCGGACTGCAGCTCTACGATTATCGCAACGTCCGGGTGCAGGTTGAGGGACTCAAGCTCGAGGCCACCTGCGGCGAACGCTTCGAAGTGCCGCGCGAGCCGAGCGGCGATCCCGAAGTCACCGGGGTCAGGATGCGTCCGCTGGACCGAGAGGGCCGGCCGACCCGACTTCCTCCGGGGATCTACCGCGTGATTCTCGAAGGGGATCACATCCTCGGCAGCCAGGAGATCGAGATCGATGATCTGGATCGCCCCGGAGAGAAGAAGAAAGTGCTTCCGGCACTCGATGGCAACCACTTTGCCCCCGGTCTGCCCAAACGCTGCCCAACCGGCGACCAGATCGAAGGTGGCCGGTTCCTGGGCTGGTTCACCGTAAAATAGAAGCGCTAGCGCGAAGGAATCGCGACGATGTCAACGACTGTCAAAGTGAAGCCCTCGGACCCGTGCTGCTGTCCAGCATGCACCGGTCTCGCCACTGCCGAGCGCCCGCTCTTCGCCACCGGCCAAACCCTGACCGCAGCCGATCTGACCGCGTTGCAGGACTATGTCGTGGGCAAGAATCGCCTGCACAACCGTTATCTCCACGGCTGGGGGGTAGTCTGTGGGCTCGAGGTGGTGTGCGACGATTGCGAAGGTTCGGTCACGGTCCGGCCGGGCTATGCGATCGATCCGTGCGGGGCCGATATCGTGGTTGCGCAGCCGACCCGGTTCGATGTCGCGGCGGCCATCCGGGGTTGCACTTCCAAGGCGCGCGAGCGCACCGGCGACTGCGATCCGTGGGTCCCTCCCGCCGATCCGGGCTGCCAGGACGCGCTGAGCCACTGGTGCTTGGCGCTCAAGTTCCGCGAGATCGAAACGGCGGTCGGCCAGCGCCTGACCACCGGCGGGGCGGGTTGTGTCTCGCTGGGCAAGGGCGGGCAATCGGGCTGCGGTTGCGGCGGTTCGGGCAGCTGCGGATGCGGTGGCGGCGGAAGCTGCGGGTGTGGCGGCAAGGGTGGCTGCGGGTGCGGTGGGACGCAAGTGGCTACCAGTTACAGCCCGGCCACGGTGGTTGCCAGCAACGTCTGTGCGCCGCGGCGTCTGAAAGAGTGCTTCGAAATCGTGCTGGTGCCCTCGGACGAGCCCTGTGCGCCAACCCTCAAGCGGTTCGGGTCGAGCCTGAAGGATGACAACAATCCGCTGGGTCTGATCGGTTGGCTGATCCCGGAGAAGTCCCTGCTGCGCAACATCATCGACTGCGTGCTGAACGACATCAAGGCGCTTACCGAAGGCCTGAACGATCAGCAGGGCCAGATTCTTGGCGCGCTGTGGTCGAACGAGCCGGACGCTCTCGCGGCATCGAGCCTCGAGCTCGACGATGTCCACGCCGCGGTCTGCCGGTTGCGCGGGATCGTGCTGGGGCTGCTGCAGGGCAGCGCGGGAACCACCCGGTGTCAGATGCTCAAGGCGGTCAGCGAGGCAACCCTGGCTCCGCCGTCGCGCGGCGACGAGGCGCTCGGCATTCCGGCCGAGAGCCGCCAGGACTATTTCACCAGGGCCAAGGCCACGCTGGCCGATCTTGCCGCCGCCTGGTTCCAGCTCGTGATCGACTGCATCTGCCGGGCTTTCCTGCCGCGGTGCGAACCCGATGCCTGCGACGACCGGGTCGAGATCGCCTGTTTCTCGGTCAAACAAGGCAAGATCCTCGACATCTGCAACCACAGCTGCCGTCGCTATGCCGGGGCCTTTCCCTCGACCTTCTACTGGATGTCACTGATCCCGCTGGTGCCGTTGATTGGCCGGATGCTGGCCATGCTGTGCTGCCAGCCGGCCCTGCTCCGCCGCAACTCCCCTTTGGTCAACGATCTGCTGCCGCTGCTGGCGATGGTCGATCCGACCGGCAAGCTGGGCCGGGCGGTTACCGAGGACAATTTCGCGCTGCCGCGGCGGTACCTGACACTGGCGGCGAAGTTTTCCGACACCCCGGTCCTGCCCGCGCTGGCCGCGCGGCTCAACCGCGCCGGAGAGAAGGACCGGACCAAGGTTCGGGGCCAGACCGGTGGCGGGGCCGACGATGTGACGGCCCTGCGCGGCGAACTGGCGGAGCTCAAACTGCAGGTTGCGGCACTGGCCGCCGCCCCGCGCGGGCCGGGCTGAAGGGGCTGCAAGCGGGCTCAGGCGATCTGGAACATGGAGGTTGGCATGGCCGACGAGACAATCGAGCGGATGAACTATTTTCAATTCCAGCAGATCGGAGCCGAGGATTTCCGGATCGAGCAAGCCTATCATCGCGACGCCCGGGCGCGGCACGATCTTGGGCCGCACAGCTGGGGGATCGTCGAGGGCTGCCGGATCGTCGAAACCCCGCGTGAAGGCGATGCCGGCTTTGTCGATCTCAAGCTAACGCCGGGCCTGGCAACCGACGGATTTGGCCGCCGGATTGTCCTGCTCGAGCCGGTCGCCGTCCCGCCTGAGCTGTTCGCCGCCTTCAACAGCGACCGCGTGCTCGAACTGTGGTTGCATTACGACGAGTTCGCCCGGCGCAGCGATGACGATCGCGCCGCGATCTGCCTGGGTGATCCGGCCTATAGCCGAGTGATCGAAAGCCACCGCCTGCTGGTCGGGACCTTGATCCCCGAACACGATCCGCTGGTGGTCGGCGGGCTGACCGCCAAGCCGGCGCTCCCCGATGGCAGCCCGGACGAAGGCGCGCCGATCCTGCCGGTCGACACGACCATCGCCGCGCAGGATTTTCCAGACGATTTGCGCCGGGCGTTCTGGCCGGTCCGGCTCGGCAGCGTCCATTGGGACGGGACCGCCGGAAAGTTTCGCGCCGTCGCCGATCCTTCGGTGCTTGAACAGGGCCGACGCTATGCCGGTCTGATCGGCGGCTCGCTGCTCGCGGAAGGTCAGAAGCTGCGGATCGCCCCGCGGATTGCGAACAGTGCCGGCTTTGATGCGGCCGACTTTGCCCGTGTCGAAGGGCGGGTCCAGATCGATGGCCGGACTATCGCCAAGAAGGACGTCTTCCTGCATGGCGGAATGCTCTCGCTCCAGTCGACCGGCGGCAGTGACGAAACCGTCCCGCTGACCCTGCGCCGGGTCCCAGATGCCTCGGGCAGCGGGGCCGACCTGCGCGCCCAGATCGGCGACAATCCTGCCTCCAACGTGGCGCGGATGACAATCGCCAGCGGGATCGAGCCTTATGCTTCGGCCCCCGAAAAGGTCGTCGCCTCGTTTCGCGCCGACCACCGGGTCGATATTCCCAATGGCCGGATCCGCTTTCCCGGAACCGCCCGCCAGGCAATCGACCTCGGTGTGGATACCGATGCCGATGCCAGCCGGCGCGGGATCGGCTGGCAGGGCAACGACGTCTATCAGCGGAGCGGCAGCGGATACTACTGGTACCGCGACGGATTGCACGATCCGGCCCCGGGCAATCCCGGCACCGGCGGGGTCCAGTTGATGCGATTGTCGGCCGGGGGCAGTCTCTATTTCCAGAATGATTACCGCCAGCCGCTCAATTTCAACATGGCGTCGGGCCAGGAATTCGGGATCGGGATCCAGGACAGTACGCTGTACCAGCGATCGCACCAGAACTTCGCCTGGTACCGTGGCGGTGGACCCGATACGGCGGCGCTCTCGCCGGGCGGCGGGGCGACCGCGATGGTGCTCGACAACACCAGCCGCCTGACGGTCGAGGGCGGAATTCGCTCGCGCGGGCGGGTCGAACTGCACGGCGTCCCGCTCGACTTCCGGCTCAGCGACGGCGGCTTTGACACTGATCCGCTGGAAATTGCGCGGGTTCAGCGCGCGAGCGACAACAATGATCTGCAGGTCACGATCGGCGACAATACCGGCGGCGGCGATCGGTTCGTGGTTGGCCCGAAAGTGTCCGGTACGCTCGAAGAAAAGTTGGTCGTCGTCAACGACGGCACGGTCCAGGTAGCGGGCAACCTGTTTTCGCGCGGCCACAATGTCCTGATCGACATCGTGACCGGGGAGTATGGCCTGAACGCCACCGGGGCCGGTTCGGACGTCTACAACCTGGACTTGACGTCGAGCCGGATCGCCAATGTCAGCGATGCCCAGATCATGGTCGCGCTCAGCCATATCCGGAATGAGGATGTCGCGACCTGGGCACGCTGGAAAGTCAGCTATACCCACGGCTCGCGCATCCTGCTCGGGGGAAATAGAGTCCGCTTTCCGATCAACTGGCAAGTTGACGATGTCGATGGCCAGTTGTTGGCGTTCTCCTACATGGCGGTCTTCTTCGCCTGATGTCCCGCGCGGCGGCGCCTTTGCAATCTGCCGCGCCGACTTCGTCGGGCCGCTTGGCAATCGGCGCGATGCGGTTGCGGGTCAGACACGGACAGGGTCAACTGCCCCCGCGGATGCCGGATGGGACGGCGCTGGCCAAGGCCATGCGCGAAGCGCTGACGGGGCTGGTCGATCCCGCCGATGGTTCGTTCTGGGTGATCCGGTCGCTGCGCTTGCCGAGCGGCGCTTGCGACAAGAACGATGCCAGCGTGCTGGCCGCACTGGTCGCAGCACAGGTTGGCAAGGCACTCCGCAAGGTCTTGCGCGGCGAACTGGTCGAGGGCGTGCGCCGATTTCCTGATCGCAGTGCCTGGCTGGCCGAGCTGATGCTCGACCATGTCCGCGGCGCAGCGCGGGGCCATTGGCTCTACGCCAGCCGGTCCGGCTACGATGCCGTGCCGCCCCAGCTGTTACCGCGGATGGTCTTGCTCGATGATCCCGCAACGGCGATCGAGGCATTAGCGCTGATGCAGCGCAGCGGACAGCTGGCCGACCTGGTCGCGCCGATCCTGCGCGACCGCGGCTACACCGTCGTCGAGGTGTCGGCCGTGGCCCACGACGGCCTCAAGGCGCTCGGCTTCGCGATGGCCGAGCTGGTCCTGGCTGCCCGGGCCGCCGCCGCCACTGCCGATCACTGAGCGGCGCGGAAACGAAAAAGGGCGCGAGGTTGTCCCCGCGCCCTTTTCCTTATCTGTCAGAAGATCACTCTTCGGTGCTGGCAGCCAGACCGGTCGGTGCGTCGATCTTGGCGATGACGAAGTTCCGGTTGATGGTCGGCTTGGCGCCTGCGGGCAGGGTCACGTCTTCGATGTGGATGACGTCGCCAATCTGGCGGCCCGTCAGGTCAACGGTGATGTGATCCGGAATGTCGCCGGCAAGCACTTCGAGTTCGACTTCGGCGCGCACGATGGTCAGGGTGCCACCGCGCTTGATGCCCGGTGCGGCATCGGCGTTGTCGAAGTTCACGTGGATGAACAGGTTGATCCGCGATTCGTCGTGGATCCGCATGAAATCGACGTGGGTCGGAAGGTCCTTGACCACGTCGCGCTGGACGCCCCGGCGAACCCGTGCGAGCTTCCCCTTCCTCCGAATCAGACGGCCGCTCTCGATGTCGACCACGCCGCGCCTCACACTCGCCGACTCGGCCGCGGCTCCGGCGGAGCGGGCTGCGGCCCTCTGGGCGCTCGGGCGGGCGGCGTACTACGCCAACCGGGTCTCCGACGCGGTGCGGCTCCTCCGCGACACCGTCCCCCT
>CALCQB010000306.1 GCA_937897535.1 uncultured Novosphingobium sp.
CTCGGGGGCAATGGCTTTGCCATGGCCGCTGGTCTGATCGCGGTGATCGTGATCGCGCTGCTGATCCTGCTGGGGCGGCGTCAGCGCCATGGTTTCGCGGCCGGACCGCGCTGGTGGGCGATGCTCGCGGTAGTGCTGGCATTCGGCACCGCAGGCCTGCCGGGCATGGTCCGCGAAGGCGCGGCCGAGACCAGTTCAATCCTGCCAAGCCAACCGTTCAGCGAGGAAGCCCTTGCCAAGGCGCGGTCCAGCGGCAAGCCGGTGTTCGTCTACATGACCGCCGACTGGTGCCTGACCTGCAAGGTCAACGAGGGCGCCGCGATCGAGCGCGAGGAGGTTCGCGCCGCATTTGACCAGGCCGGCGTGGTGGTGCTGCGCGGCGACTGGACCCGTCGCGATGCCACGATCACCCGCTACCTCACTGCGCAAGGCGCAGCCGGCGTGCCACTCTACATGTGGTATCCGGCGAATGGGCAGCCGCAGCAGTTGCCCCAGGTGCTGAGCGTAGCGACGCTGACCGACCTGGTCAGATGAACCAGAACCGGTTGACCCCGCTCTCGCCTTCCTCGATCCGCACCGTCCGGCCAGCAACCCTGCCGCTGCGCAATTCGGCACAAATGCCCGGATCGGTGCTGTTGGCGAGGACGCGGGCCTGACCGACGCGGGCAACCAGAGTCGCGGTCTCGCCCGACTTGCCCGGCATGATCGTGAAGCTTTCGGCCACCGCCTCGCCGTCATGCACGTCGAGCACGTCGAACGCCGGCTTGATCTTTTCGAGGCTGTGCCAGCGGCTTGCCTGCCATTCCGCCGGCGCGGTCGAATAGACCCCGGCGGCGTATTTGCTCATGTTGCCGCCGTTGGCCCCGACCAGTGCGAAGCTGCCCGGCGCCGCCCGGCAGCGCGCCACGGCCTCGGCGATTCCGTGGCTCGAATAATTGTTTCCGGCCCCACCGAAGAACGGCAGGCCCCCGGTCAACGTCCAGCCGCGCGGGTCGTCGCGATCCAGTCCGAAGGCATCGAGCAAGTTGAAAACCGGGATTGCAAAGCACGAGTAAAGATCGACAGCAGCTAGGTTTTCCCAGCCCGTTTCCGCAAGTTCAAGTACACTTGAGATTGCAGCAACAGCCGCAGGACTCCGCTCCAGATTCTCGCGGCTCAGCATCGATGGCTCGGCGCAATCGGCTACCCCATGAATGTAGACCCAGCGGTCTTCCGGCACGCCCAGCCGCCGCGCCTCGGCGACGCTGGCGAGCACGATTGCCGCGCCCTGGTTTACCTGATCGCGCGCGACGACCAGTCGGCCATAGGGCTCGGCGACGAGGCGGTTGCGCTCGGTCAGAGTGGCGAGTTCTTCCGGCGTTCGTTCGGTCGGCGCGGCGCTGTGCGGGTTGGCGGCGGCGACCCGGGTGAAGGGCGCAAACAGCTTGCCGATCTCCAGCCGGTAGTCGGCCAGAGACAGCCCCAACCGCTCGCGCCGGACATTCTCGGCCAGCGGATAGGCTGCAATCGGTGCGGCGACGCCATGCTTGAGTGCGGTCTTGTCGAGCACGCCGTCATAACCGGTGCCACGATCCTCCAGGCTGCCGCGCCGGGTCTCGGACCAGTCGCGCTTCTCGCCGCGCGCCAGCAGCGAACGCATGGTCGAGATCGCCTCGCTGCCGACAATCGCTGCCAGCTTGGAGCGCCCGGCGGCGATCTCTGCCGCGAACTCGCCGACCAGCCGCTGCGGCCCCTGCCCACCGACCACTTCCAGAATCGCCCGCGCTGGATTGGCCCCGGCCCGCCGCGCGATCGAGCGCGGGGTGTTGTTCGAGTGCCCGAACGGCGCGGAATAGCGGGTTGCCGAAATCTCGAACTGGCGGATCGCCGCAATCGTATCGAGCGCCGGGCCGAGCCTGCGCCGGGCCCGCGCATCGGCAAACGCGGCGTTGAGCGCTTCGCCCGCCAGATCCATCGGGCTGAGTTCGCGGTAGCCGTCCTCGCCAACCCGTTCCGAATACTGGCCGACGCCGATGATGACAGGGGTGTTGTCGTGCATCACAGCACCTGCCCGTCATCGACCGTGATCGTCGCCCCGGTAACGTGGCGCGAGGCATCGGAGGACAGGAACACCACCGGCGCATCAAGCGCAGTGATCGGGGTCAGCCGCCGGCGGTGGAACGAATTCAGATGCGCCTGCCCTGCCGCCGTCTCGAACCAGTCGCCCTGGATCTCGGTTTCGACGTAGCCGGGCTGGATCGTGTTCACGTTGATCCCCTGGCGGACCCATTCGCGGGCAAATTGCCGGCCGAGGTGCGCCACCCCGGCCTTGATCGCGGCATAGGCGGTCTCGCCCCCGCCGGTCGATTCCGCAGTGATCGACCCGATCAGCACGATCCGCCCGCGCTCGCTGTCCTTGAACCCGGCGGCGATCATCCGCTTCGCCCCTTCGCGCGCGGTCAGGTAGAGCCCGGTGAAATTGGTCTCGACCACGGCGGCAATGTCGGCGGCAGAAAGATCGGTCGAGCGACCGGCCTTGGCGATCCCGGCATTGGCAATGACCGTATCGACCGTGCCGAACCTGGCTTCGGCAGCATCATAGGCGGCAATGATCGAGGCTTCATCGGTCACATCCATTTCCACCGCGAGCGCGGCATCGCCGAGTTCCTGCGCCAGCGCCGAAATCTTGTCGACCCTGCGTGCCCCGATCACCACCCGCGCCCCTTCACGCACGAACAGCCGGGCAAAATGCGCCCCGAAACCCGACGAAGCGCCGGTGATCAGCGCGGTGCGGCCGGATAATGAAAGGTCCATGGCAAGCTCTCCTTGAACGCCCCGTTTAACCGAGCGGTTAAGCGACGCAAGTGCTTCGCGAACATCGTAAGTGATGCATACAATTTTTTCGCATCTTTGATCGCCGTCAAGGTTCGTATCCGCATCCAGGCTGAAAGTATGCGCAGCGAAAGGAGAGGCGCAAATGTCCAGCACCGCCAAACCGATACCGGGCACCCATCTGTTCGATGGCGATGCCGCCATGAAGGGCTACGCGCTCAATGCGATGTGCTTTTCCTTCAACGAAAAGGCCAATCGCGAGGCGTTCCTGCGCGATGAGGCAGCCTACCTCGACAAGTTCGACCTCACGCTTGCGCAGCGCGACGCCGTCGCCCAGCGCAACGTCCTGGCGATGATCGCGGCAGGCGGAAACATCTACTACCTCGCCAAGCTCGCCGGGATCTTTGGTCTCAGCGTTCAGGATGTCGGCGCGCAACAGACCGGAACCAGCGTCCATGCGTTCAAGCAGATGCTGCTGGACCAGGCGATCGAACCCAGCACGATGGAGGCCGCTCATGGCTAAGGTTATCGGCGGGCTGTTCACCAGCCACGTTCCCGCGATCGGTGGTGCGATCCAGCGCGGGGCTCAGAACGAGCCCTACTGGAAACCGTTTTTCGACGCCTGGCCGCCGGTCCGGCAATGGCTCGGCCAGCACAGGCCCGACGTCGTGGTGATGTTCTACAACGACCACGGGCTCAACTTCTTCCTCGACAAGATGCCGACCTTCGCGGTTGGCGCGGCCGACCATTATACCAACGTCGACGAAGGCTGGGGGCTGCATCCCTTCCCGATACCGGCCGGTCATGCCGCGTTGAGCTGGGCGATCGTCGAAAAGCTGGTGGAACGGGAATTCGACGTGACCACCTGCCAGGAAATGCTGGTCGATCACGCCGCCTCGATCCCGCTAAATCTCGCCTGGCCGGGACCGGACGCCGCCCCGGTGCGGATCGTGCCGATCGCGATCAACACCGTCCAGCACCCGCTACCATCGGCGAAACGCTGCCTCGCGCTGGGCCGGGCGGTGGCCGAGGCCCTGGCCGAATGGCCTGGTGATGAGACGATCCTGGTGATGGGCACCGGCGGTCTGTCGCACCAACTCGACGGCGAACGCGCCGGGTTCATGAACCCCGAATACGACCGGTTCTGCATGGACAACCTCGGCCCCGATCCCGACGCGCTGACCCGGCATTCGGTGCACGAAATGGTCGAGCTGGCCGGCACCCAAGGAGTGGAGATCCTCAACTGGATCGCCGCGCGCGGGGCGCTGGGTAGCAGCGTTGCCGAACTATCGCGGACCTATCACATCCCGATCTCGAATACCGCCGCTGCCGTGATGCTCTACGAAACCGCCGATGCAGCGGGCGCGGGACAAGGCCGGAAAGCCGCCGCCTTCGCCTGACCGGTTTCATCAGTTCTCCCCACCTGGAGCGGCCTTCCCTCGGGATCGCCGCTCTCCTTTTTTTGGGGCAGTCGCGGGAAAGAGTCAGACCGCCGAACTGAACCTTCGCAGCGAATCCTGGCGGTAAGGATCGAACAGCGCCGCGATAGTGCGGGCATAGGGCAGCCCGCCGGGCTCGATGGTCAGCACGCCGTCCGCCAAATGCGCCAGGCCCCGTGAAGCAAAGGGGGCCAGCCGCGCTGCTGCTTCGGTGGCAAGATCGACATCGAGGCTGGCTTTACCGTGGCAGAGCAGCGCCTCGATCACCGCGCCCCGGCGCTGATCATCGGCACTGCGGCGCACGCCGTGGGTGGCGGGGAGGCGATCCTGCGACAGCAGCATCCGGTAGCGACCGGCGTTCTTTTCGTTCTGAACCAGCACATCAGGAAAGCATCCGATCGCCGAGGCACCAAGGCCGATCAGCGTGCTCGCAGGATCGTCGGTGAAGCCCTGGAAGTTGCGCCGCAGGGTGCCGTCCGCCAATGCCTTGGCCATCGGATCATCCGGCCTGGCGAAGTGATCGAACCCGATCGGGACATAGCCCGCGCCGGTCAGCAGCCGGAAGCCGAAGTCAGCCATCGCGAATCGCGCGGCCTGATCGGGCAGGTCGGTCGCATCGATCTGCCTTTGCCGCGGGATCAGGTGCGGGACATGGGCATAGCCGAACAGCGCGATCCGGTCCGCGCCGAGTTCCACCGTGCGCCGCAGGGTCGCCTCAAGGCTGGCGAGCGTCTGGCCGGGCAAACCGTACATCAGGTCGAAGTTGAGTGAACTGACCCCGTTGCCGCGCAGCAGATCGACCGCGCGGGCGATTTCGGCGTCAGGCTGGACCCGGCCGATCGCCGCCTGCAGGCCGGGATCGAAAGTCTGCACCCCCAGGCTGGCATAGCTCACCCCGACCACCCCCAGCACCTGGCCCCATTCGCGGCTAAGCGTGCGCGGGTCGAGCTCGATCGACCAGGCTGGCCGGTCGAGCGGCATATGCAGCGTCAGCGCGTCGACCAATCGGACGAAGTCGGTCGGCACGATCGCGTTGGGACTGCCGCCACCAAATGCGATCCGGCGAACCCGGACATCGCGGCCCAGCCGAGCCCCGGTGATCGCGATCTCGCGGTGCAGCGCGTCGAGATAGCTCGCCAGCCGCTGGGTCTTGTTCGATTTTCCGGTGTTGCAGCCGCAGTACCAGCAGATCTGCTCACAGAACGGGATGTGGAGGTAGAGCGAGACATCGCCCGCCGTCGCCGCGAGCGCGATGGCCGCGTCATCGCCGCCCACCGCCGAACCGAACTCGGCGGCCGTGGGGAAGCTGGTGTAGCGTGGCACCGGCGTTTCGAGCAATTCGGGGTAATAGGTCCACATGAAATCGCAGGTGCCCCAGCCGGGGCACCAGTTCATTGCGCAGGCTCAAATTTCCCTGCCGTGCGCTTGCGCGAGTTGCCGTTGTGGCAGCCCTTGGCGCAGCACAGACCCTTTTGCTTGCCCTGGCCCGCACCGCCGATCGGCAACTGCACGGTGTGGACCTGACCGTCGCCCGTGCAGATCTGCACTGCCACCGTATCGCCGCCGGCCAGCACCGTCAGGTTGAGCATGGCCGGGACCAGCGCGAGAATGCCAAAACCGGAACCGATCATCCGTGCGGCCCCTCGTCCTCATCGTCATCATAGAGGATGCGGTTGGCCGC
>CALCQB010000307.1 GCA_937897535.1 uncultured Novosphingobium sp.
CTTCCGATCTATAGGGGACCCCTTCATTTGGCGTCCTGAAAACCGGCGCCCCCGGTTTAAGATGGGCGCGCAGACAAAACAGTCCCAGGCTGATTGTCAGGACGATCCAGTGAAGGTTTGAAAGCCATTGGCTGGCCCAGACCTCGCCGGGTGCCGCGTAGACCTTGGTGCCTTTGTGATCCATCATCTGAACGAAGTTGCTGGCCGGGTCGGGCTGGCGCGGACGTTCCTGAAACAGCCAGGACGTGTATTCCGCCGACACCACGAACAAAGCCAAGGGTACGTTGATCAGAAGGACCCGCGCCGGTTCGCCGAACAGCAAGCCAGAACGCGGATCCTTGTCTTCTTCCAAGCTCAGATATCCACCACGATCTTGCCGAAGTGCGCATTCGCCGCCTGGTGGCGGAAGGCGTCGGCGAGGTTATCCAGCGGGAAGTGGTCGGATATGATCGGCTTGATCCCGTTGGCGTCGATCCCCTTGATCATCGCCAGTTGCTGGGCGCGGCTGCCCACGGTCAGGCCCTGAACGCGTAGGTTCTTGGCCATCAGCAGCGCGGTCTGGACCGGTCCGGCAAAGCCTGCCAGCACCCCGATCAGCGCGACGTGGCCGCCGACGCGGGTTGCCATCATCGACTGGTCGAGCGTGCCCGACCCGCCGATTTCAACCACGCAATCGACCCCGGTGCCGCCGGTCAGTTCCAGCGCCTTCATCCCCCAGGCCGGAGTCTCCTTGTAATTGATCAGCTCATCCGCGCCGAGCGCCTTGAGCTTTTCCAACTTGGCGTCGGACGACGAAGTCGCGATCACCCGCGCGCCGGCCGCCTTGGCGAACTGCAGCGCGAAGACCGAAACCCCGCCGCTGCCCTGAACCAGCACGGTCTGGCCCGGCTGGACCGTGCCATCGCCGAACAGCGCGCGCCAGGCGGTCAAGCCGGCACAGGTGAGGGTGGCCGCTTCAGCCGCGGTGTAGCCTTGCGGGACGTGGGTGAACCAGTGTTCGGGCGTGACCACCGCCTCGCGGGCATAGCCGTCGATCCCGTCACCCGGAACGCCGCGAAAGGCTGTCGCGGGCGGTGCGCCGTCGAGCCATTCGGGAAAGAAGATCGACGTGACCAGATCGCCGGCCTTGAACTGGGTGACGCCGTCGCCAACCGCCTCGACCACGCCGGTCCCATCCGACATCGGAATACGCCCCGCATCGGCCGGGATCATTCCGCAGACAACCGCGAAATCATGATAATTGAGCGAACTGGCTTGCAGTTTAACACGGATCTGGCCGGGGCCGGGCTGACCCGGATCCTCGACAGTGGCAGGAAGAAGTGTGTCGAGATTTGCCGGTGAACCGACGCGAACACAGCGGATGGTCATTCAAATGCTCCATTTCGAGAGCCCCTCCCCGGCGGGGAGGGGTTGGGGTGGGGGAGCGAGGCAGACAGGCCGAGCGTCCAACCAAGCGTGGAACCCCACCCCCGGCCCCTCCCCGATGGGGAGGGGAGATTTGGGTTGCCAGATTGGGTGACTCTACTCTGCTGCCTCGAGCATCGCGACCTGTTGCGGTCCGCGGATCAGCCCGCCCGGAGCGGCTCCGGTCCAGGTTCCGTTTTCAAAGGTCACCACGCCGTTCTTGATCGTGCAGTCATAGCCTTCAGCCTTTTGCAGCAAGCGCTTGCCGCCGGCCGGCAGATCGAACGCCAGCCACGGCTTGCCCAGCTTGATCGCGTCGAGATCGATCACGTTGAGATCGGCAAGGTAGCCGGGGGCGAGCAGGCCGCGATCATGCAGGCCATAGAGCCGGGCGGTGTCGTAGCACTGGCGCTTTACGGCGTTTTCAAGGCTGATCTTGCCGCCGCGCTTGCGATCGCGGACCCAGTGCTGGAGCATGAAGGTCGGGCTGGCGGCATCGCAGATCGTGCCGCAGTGCGCCCCGCCATCGGACAGCGAATTGACCGTGTCGTCGCTCGCCTGCAGCGCCTCGAGGAAATCGAGGTTGCCATCGGCGTAGTTAAGGATCGGCAGGTAGATGAAACCCTTGCCCTCGTCGCGGCACAGCAGGTCATAGGCATATTCGTCGCCCGAAACGCCAGCGGCGGCGGCGCGGGCGGCT
>CALCQB010000308.1 GCA_937897535.1 uncultured Novosphingobium sp.
GCGGCCCGCAGGCGCACGCCGGGCAGCGGGTGGCCGACGTTGGCGGCATCGGCCGCGGCGGCGGCCGGGCGCAGGGTGAGGCGCGGCATGGCCTCGGCGCAGCCGGAGTTGTTGTAAACGGCGGCCGCGGGGAAGGCGTCCGCAAGGGCGGGGAGGTGGGGCGGCGGTAGCGGGGGCGGTGACCTTGGCGGGGGGCAAGGGCCAACAACCCACTGCGGCTGCGGCGCTGCCGGTGGCGGCCATGGCTCGCCCAGCGCTGGCTGACGCAACGCCGCCGGGCGCCCCTCGAGCAGATCGGCCACCTCCTCCCAGCCATGGCGCGTGCCGTGATCAAGCCCCGGCGTCTTGCCCAGCGTGGCCACCACCTGCTGCCGCGGCAGTTGCTGGGGCTGCCCTCATTCAAACCGCTGTTGAATGCGGTCGGACGGCGGCACCTCAACTTCGACGATTTCGCCGCAACGGCTTGTTGCTGCCGGCCAACGACGGCGCGGTGGTGCGAATCGGTTTGCCGCTGCACCGCGGCCCGCACCGCGATTACAATGCCTTGGTGATCGAACGGGTCGGGCAGATCGAAGCGACCTGGTCGGAAAACCGGCTGCGCGCGCCTGAAGTGGCACTGCGCGACGCGCTGGATCGGCTCGAACTGCTGCAACGCGCACTGCGCCGCCGCCTGCTGGCCCAGCAGCGGCGGCTGCGGCTCAACCGGCGCGATCCACTCGGCAGCGGGATCGACTTTTCCGGGCTCGACGCGATGGCCGACCTGCTGTGGCCCGCGACCGCGCCCGAACCGGCCTAAGCCAAAGCCATCCGCGCCTTGCCTGCCAGTTCGGCCCGAGCCTGGTTGTATTCCGCCTCAAGCTTTTCGACCCGCTGCGCCACGGTCTCGACCGCCTTGACCGCGCCGATCCCCTGGCCCGAACCCCAGATATCCTTCCACGCCTTGGCCTCGGTATTCCCGCCCGAACCGAAGTTCATCGCCGAAACATCGCCGTCCGGCAGGTTGTCCGGATCCATCCCCGCCGCGACGATCGACGGGCGCAGGTAGTTGCCGTGGACCCCGGTGAACAGGCTCGAATAGACGATGTCCGAAGCGCGGCCTTCGACGATCGCATCCTTGTAGCCTTGCTGCGCATTGGCCTCGACCGTCGCGATCCAGGGCGAGCCGATGTAGGCAAAGTCCGCCCCCATCGCCTGCGCCGCCAGGATCGAGCGGCCGCAAGCGATCGAGCCCGACAGCGCGACCGGCCCGTCGAACCATTCGCGGATTTCCTGCATCATCGCGAACGGGCTGAGCACCCCGGCGTGCCCACCAGCCCCGGCCGCGACCGGAATCAGGCCGTCGGCACCCTTTTCGATCGCCTTGCGGGCAAACCGGTCATTGATCACATCGTGCATCACGATCCCGCCCCAGGCGTGGACCGCCGCATTCAGATCTTCCCGCGCGCCGAGCGAAGTGATGGTCAGCGGCACCTGCCACTTGGCGCAAACCTCGATATCCTCCTCCAGCCGGTTGTTCGACTTGTGGACGATCTGGTTGACTGCATAGGGCGCCGCCGGCCGGTTCGGGTTCTCCCGGTTGTGCGCCGCCAGTTCCTCGGTGATCTGGTGCAGCCACTCGTCCAGCACCCCCGAAGGCCGCGCATTCAGCGCCGGAAAGCTGCCGATCACCCCGGCCTTGCACTGCGCAATCACCAGTTCTGGCCCGGAGATGATGAACAGCGGCGATCCGATGACGGGCAAGCGGAGGCGATCGAACGGAGCGGTCAGCGGCATGGAAACTCCCTGTTTAAGTAGTCGATTAAAACCTGCTTAGCAGCGCGGGGAGCGGGCTGTCCAGCGTGCTTGCCCGACCGGACAGGCGGGCCTAGCGTGCCCGGCATGACCCCGACGATCATCGCCCTGGCCCGCGACAGCGAACATTGCTTTTCCAAGCAGCCAGCCCAAAGCCTGACCTTGCTCGTCGGCCTCGGCATAGAGGGCGATGCTCACGCCGGGCGGCTGGTCCAGCACCTCTCGCGTATGGCCAAGGCGCCGAACACCCCTAACCTGCGGCAGGTCCACCTGATCCACGCTGAACTGCTCGATGAACTGGCGGGCAAGGGCTTCGCGGTGGAGCCGGGCCAGCTTGGTGAAAACATCACCACCCGCGGCCTCGACCTGCTCGGCCTCTCCCGCGGCACCCGCCTGCGGCTGGGCGACGAGGCCCTGATCGAGATCACCGGGCTTAGGAATCCCTGCAAACAGATCGATGGATTGGCCAAGGGCCTGATGGCCGCGACGCTGGACCAGGCCGCCGACGGCAGCCTGATCCGAAAATGCGGGGTAATGGCGGTGGTGGTGACCGGCGGCGAGATTTGCATCGGCGATGCGATCCGCCTCGAATCCCTGCCGATGGAGCATCAGCCGCTGGAGCCGGTGTGATCCCGGATCGGCGTCAATCGTTCCGCCAACCGTCAGCCGTCGATTGATGCAAATGCGCGTTGCAGGTTCTCGAAAACGGCATCGTGGAGCATTTCCTCGAACTCGATCGCGGCGAGGAAGTCTTCGACCCACAGCACGGTTGACCGCATGTTGGACAAGCCCGGAAGCTTGACCAGCACAGCGTCACCCGGATCGAGCGACATCGCATGGCGTTCGATCAGGCAGCCAGCGGTGGAAAGGTCGACAATCCGCACTTCGTTGACGCGGCCAGAACGCGTGCGAAGGTGCGCGATCAGGAAACGGTCGAACTGCGGCGGTGCCTCGATGTCCTCGCCATTCGTGCTCGCCATGACTCAACCTCCGTGGGGCGTGGATTGTGAGCCGCTATATCGCAGGAATGATCTTAGCGCCGGCTCAAGGTTCGTCGTCAGTTTTTGGCAAAGGAACGCGATTTACGGGGAAGTAACCATCGATCGTGGCGGGAATTTGCGGTTTTCTGGAAGCAGCTTCGCCGCGCTCAGGCGTAGGCCTGCCGATACAA
The DNA here is from genome assembly GCA_937897535.1 of uncultured Novosphingobium sp. Classification (GTDB taxonomy): domain Bacteria; phylum Pseudomonadota; class Alphaproteobacteria; order Sphingomonadales; family Sphingomonadaceae; genus Novosphingobium. Next base: position 2,963 of record CALCQB010000308.1, read on the forward strand.
CATGGCGATTTCGTCGCTGGTGGGCACTCTGGGATTGTTACCGGGCGAGCCTGATGCCAACGCTTGGCTTGCCATCAGCGGGATCAGTTCGTCCCAGCGCTCCCGCGTGATGCCGTAGGCGGCGGGGGTGGGGACGGCCAGTTCAACGTTGATCGCTTCCAGCGCCTCGACCAACCGTCCGACCGCTGCCTGATCGCTCTCCGCACTATCTGCCACGCCCATCGCCCTGGCGCAGTCCGCGTAGCGCCCCAGCGCGGCGGGGGCGCTCCAGGCGGTTACCAGCGGCATCAGCATCGCGTTGCTGAGGCCATGGGCAACGTGGAAATGCGCGCCGATCGGGCGGCTCATCCCGTGGACCAGCGCGACCGAGCTGTTGGAAAAAGCGATCCCGCCTTGCAGCGCACCGAGCATCAGCGCCTCGCGCGCCGGGCGGTTTCCAGGGTCCTGGCAGGCCAGTGGCAGGTTGGGCCAGATCAGCCGCATCGCGGACAGCGCCATGGAGTCCGCAAACGGATTGGCGCGTTTCGAAACATAGGCCTCGATCGCGTGGACCAGGCTGTCGATCCCGGTATCGGCGGTGAGGCGGGCGGGTTTGGTCAAGGTCAGTTCGTAATCGACCAGCGCGATCAGCGGCAGGTAAGCCAGCCCGGCGCAAAGCATCTTCTCGTCGGTATCGGTATCGGTAATGATCGTGAAGCGGGTCGCCTCGCTGCCGGTCCCGGCGGTGGTCGGGATCGCAATAATCGGCAGGCCAGGGGCGTCTTCCTGATGCGGGGCCTTGAGATCGGTGACGCGGCGGCCTTGCAGAACCGCGATCATCTTGGCGCTGTCGATCGGGCTTCCGCCGCCCAGGCCGATCACGCAATCGTGGCTCGCTTCGGACAGGAACGCGCAACCCGCCTCGATCGCGGTGACGGTCGGATCGGGTACCACGCCGGTGAAGGTCCGCGCGGCGATCCCGGCCCCGGACAGCAGGCACTCGACACGCTCAAGGATGCCGCAACTGGCGATCCAGCTGTCGGTAACGATCAGCGGGCGCGATAGCCCGGCGGCGGCCAGCACGTCGGGCAGTTCATTCAGCACGCCCCCGCCGATGCGGATCGTGCGGGGGAGGTGGATCGCAGGCATGGGGTTCCTCAACTCGTTAGCTTGGCTGCCAATCTGCTCCCCTGCCCGGCGGAGAGGGGTTGGAGGTGGGGGCTCGCCGCCGGCCTTGTACCCCCATCCCAACCCTTCCCCCTAGGGAAGGGCTTTTAAGGTTCAGCAAGGATCGAGACTAGCCCAGCAAATGCTCCATCCCATAGAACCGCGCCGCCGTCCCGGCATAGAGCGCGGCTTTTTCATCCGCGCTGGCGCCGATTGTCAGGTGCTTGAAGGCATTCCACAGCGTGGCATAGCTCGCGCCCCATTTGTCGACCGGATAGTTGCTCTCGAACATCCCGCGCTCGGGCCCGAAGGCTTCGATGCAGGTTTCGATATAGGGCCGCCACATCGCTGCCAGCACTTCGGACGACAGGCCGGCGGCCGGGCCGTGATCGGGCATTCCGGCAAAGGACATCGCCAGCCCGCCGAGCTTGATATGGACGTTGGGGCATTTGGCCAGCTCGTGGATCATGGCCCGCCAGGTATCGAACCGCTCGTGCAGCTTGCCGTGGTAGCTGGCCATCCCGAGCGGGGTGCCGCAGTGATCGAGGCAGATCGGCTGATCGGGAAAGGCGCGGGCGAGGCTGAGCACGTCACCCAGCTGCGGCTCGAGCAGCCAGGCGTCGAAGGTCAACCCGCGATTGCCCAATTCGGCAAAGCCTTCGCGGAAGGTGGCGTCGAGATAGAGCCCGGCGGAGGCGTGGAACGGGGGGCCGAGCACCTCGGGGTCGGCATCCCACGCGGCGGCGTGGCGGATGCCCTTGAAGCGCGGACTGGCGGCCATCAGCGCGTCGAGCACCGCCCCGGCCTGACTGCCGCGGGTCAGGTCGGCGTGGCCGATGATCGCGTCGCACAGGCGGATGCTGCCATAGAGCCCGCTCGCGCTCTGTGCGGCGACGCCGTTGACGAACTCGACCTCGCCGACCGGCTTGAGCGCGTCATCCGCCCCGGCCCGGTAGTAGGCGCCACATTCCATGAACACCGTGCCGATGACGTTGTGGCCGCCGGTGGCGTCGGCCAGCAGCGTGTCGAAGTTGTAATAGGCCGACAGGACCAGTGCATCGAGGAACGGGTGGCGTGGTTCGGGAAACGATCCCAGCAGCGGACGCAGGTCCCACAGGTGGTGGTGGGGATCGATGATCTTCAGTTCGGGTTCCAGGATCGCTTCGCTCATCGGGCCTCTCCACTTGTGTTTGAGGCAGCTTATGGTGCCATGCGGGTTTGACAAGCGCAGATCGGCTGTTCATTAACCGATCGATTAAAAAAACTGGATCGAGAGGATAGCGCCATGGATTTCGAACACAGCGACAAGGTCAAGGGGCTGCTCGCGCAGGTTGGCGCGTTCATGGACGCGCACATCTATCCGAACGAGCAATCCTATCACGATTTCGTGACCGATCCGGCCAAGCAGTGGCAGGAATGGCCGGGGATGGAGGCGCTCAAGGAAAAGGCCCACGCGCTCGGTCTGTGGAACCTGTTCCTGCCGCACGAATATGGCGCGTTTTCGCCCGGCCTGACCAACCTTGAATATGCCCCGCTGGCCGAGCTGATGGGCCGGGTGCCGTGGGCCAGCCAGGTGTTCAACTGCTCGGCCCCCGATACCGGCAACATGGAAGTGCTGGCCAAGTTCGGTTCACCCGAGCAGCAGGCCAAGTGGCTGACCCCGCTGCTCGAAGGCAAGATCCGCTCGGCTTATGTGATGACCGAGCCGCAGGTTGCCTCGTCGGATGCCACCAACCTCGAACTGTCGATCACGCCCGACGGCGATGACTACGTGCTCAACGGACGCAAGTGGTGGATTTCCAACGCGATGCACCCGCGCTGCGATATCTGGATCGTGATGGGCAAGACCGATTTCA
>CALCQB010000309.1 GCA_937897535.1 uncultured Novosphingobium sp.
AGGGCATCGCGCTCGATGCCGAAAAGCTCACGCTCAAGGTGGTCGATGTCGTCGAAGGCGATTGGCAGGGCGCCGGGGTGATCGTCCATGACGTTACCAACCGCTCGATCGCGCACATGCTGGTCGAAATGCCGTTCGGGGCCTTCCCGATGGCGCTCGGCGTGATCTACGACGATCCCCGCCCGACCTACGAGGACGCGGTGCTGGGCCAAGATGCCAAGATGCGCGAAGGCAAGAGCACCGACCTGGGCAAGCTACTGGCCAAGGGCCAGACCTGGACGGTCAATCCGGAAGAAGGGCATCCGGCCTGATTTCGGCCGGCGGAGCAGTTTCGCTAAAGGCGCTCGCGGGTTGGTGGAACAGCCCCGCGGCGAGAAAGGCCCAGCCCGCTCCGCCCAGCCAGCCGGCAATCACGTCGCTGGGGTAATGTACCCCCAGCGCCACCCGGCTCACGGCAACCAGCATGGATACGGCCAGCGCCGCGGCGATCACGGTGATCCGCACCGGCTCGCGGCGGCTGAGCGTGGCAAAGGCCAGCGCCACCGCGATGAACCCGAGCGCCGAATTGAAGCTGTGACCGCTGGGAAAGCTCATTCCGGTAGCATCGGTCAGGTGCGGGACGAGTTCGGGCCGCGGGCGGCCGAACAGGAGCTTCAGGCCCAGCTCGACCGCCAGGCCGGACAGGACCGTGGCGGTCAGCAGCACGGCCTCGCGCTTCATCCGCAGGAAGGCCAGCGCCACGACAGCGGCCAGCGTAAACAGCCAGCGCAGCACCACGCCGCCCAGCGCGCTGATATCGCGCACCGCCTCGGCCCAGCCCGGCGATCCGGACAGGCCAAGATCGCCGTCACGGCGAAACAGCCGCAATCCCGCCGCGTCGAAGCCGTCGATCCGGCCCGAATGAACCAGCCAGGCCATTACGACGAAGCCCAGCCAGCAAGCAGCCCCGACCACGATCGCGCGGCGCGGATCGATCCGCCAGGCGCGGACTGCAAGGTGAACGTGTTCGTCGGGGGAGCGTGCAGTCATCGAAGGGTATAATTTCCCAACCGACGCGCGGTTGCAAGTTCACTGCAATCTTGTCACCCACGCAGAATGGACAACCTCACTCACTCGCTGATCGGTGCCGCGCTCGGGCAGGCCGGGCTCAAGCGCAAGACCGGGCTGGCGATGCCCGCGCTGGTCATTGCCGCAAACCTGCCGGATATCGACGCGGGCTGCGTAGTCTACGGCATCGAGAGTCTGGCGATGCGGCGCGGGATTACTCATGGGCCAATCGCGCTGCTGGTGCTTCCGTTCTTGCTGGCGGGAGTATTGTGGGGGTTCGATCGCTGGCAAACAGGGCGGGGCAAGCGGCCTGAAGGGCGCTTGCCGGTCGATTTCAAGTGGCTGCTGGCGCTGTGCTATCTCGGCACGCTCAGCCATCCGCTGTTCGACTGGTTCAACAATTACGGCATCCGCCTGCTCGAACCGTTTTCGCACCAGTGGTTCTATGGCGACACGCTGTTCATCATCGACCTGTGGATCCTGATCGCGCTGGGTATCGGGCTGTGGCGTTCGCTGCGCGCCGAGCGTGCGGGCCAGGCGAACTGGGCGGTTCCGGCGCAAATCGCCCTGGCGGTGACCGTGGCCTACGTCGGGGTGAACATGGCGATCAGCCGCGCGGCGGAGGCGGCGGTCCGCGGGCTTGAGCCCGGCGCGCAGGTGGTCGTCGCCAATGCCGTGCCGATCGCGTTCTGGCGGCGCGAGGTGCTGTGGCGCTCCGGTGATGGCTTCTACGGCTCGATTCCGTGCGATCTTACCCATTGCCAGCGCTATCCCCGCACGATCCGCAAGACCAACTGGGACGATCCGCGCATCGCCGCATGGGCCAGGGGCGATCCTGCCGCGCAGGCGTTCCTGTTCTGGAGCCGGTTGCCGATCGCCGAACCCGGACCAAAGGGCATATTGCTGCGGGACCAGCGCTTCGCCGATAGCCCGGCGCGTGACAGCTTCAAGTATCTCCTGACCCCGCGCTGATGCCGCAACCCACGCTCGTCTGGCTGCGCCGCGATCTGCGGCTGGCGGATCACGCCGCGCTGATCGCTGCCTGCGCGGCGGGGCCGGTGGTGCCGGTCTATGTACTCGATGATGAAACGCCCGCGCACCGCAAGCTGGGCGGGGCGAGCAGGTGGTGGCTCCACCATTCGCTCGCCGCGCTGGATGCGGCGCTTCGGGCCAAAGGATCGCGGCTGATCCTGCGGCGGGGCCGGAGCGACGCGGTTCTGGAGGCGCTGGCGGATGAGGTCGGCGCGCGCGAAGTCCACGCGCTGCACCATTACGAG
>CALCQB010000310.1 GCA_937897535.1 uncultured Novosphingobium sp.
GCCATCGGCATCATGATCAGCGCGGTCGAGGTGTTCGAGATGAACATCGAGATCGCCGCGGTTGCCGCCATCACCGCCAGCAGCAACTGCCAGTTGGAATGCCCAGCCCGGCTGAGGATCGCCAGCGCCAGCCGCCGGTGCAGCCCGGTCCGCTCGATCGCCAGCGCCAGGAACGCGCCGCCCAGGAACAGGAACATGGTCGGCGAATAATAGGCCGACGCGGTCTTGGTGGCGTCGCTGACCCCGATCAGCGGCAGGACGATGAACGGCAGCAAGGCGGTCACCGACAGCGGCATCGCCTCGCTCATCCACCAGGCCGCCATCCACCAGACCAGGCCTACAGCGGGCCAGGCCAGCGCGGGCATGCCTTGCGGCACCGCGCTGAGCAGCGTGAACAGGAAGCCGAGCGGCCCCAGCCAGAAGCAGATGCGCTGCGCGGTCATGTCTGTTCCCCAACCCCTGCAGCCCGATGTTTGCGAGCGATCATTTCCCGCCTTTCCAGTACCATCCGGCTTTCCGGTTGCGGGTTTAGGCAATGTCGCCCAGCTTGGCGAGAGGACACCGGACAATCCGGTGGAGGGGGAACACCGACATGTCTGACAACAACCGCCTGTTGAGCCTGGCCCTGACCGCGTTTGGCGCGGTATTCTGCTTGATCTATCCGCTGGCGATGTTCTGGCCCTCGGGCTGGGCCTGGCACGAAGGCAGCCCGGCCGCGAACAGCTATTTCATGATGATCGTGGGGGTTTACGCGACGCTGGGCGTGTTCCTGATCCGCGCCGCCAAAAACCCCGCCGCCAATGCGTCACTGATCTGGTTCACGGTCTGGTCGAGCCTGGTCCATGCGCTGGTCATGGCGGTCCAGTCGCTGCAGGATCCGATGCACGGCGGCCATCTGCTGGGCGATGTCCCGGCGCTGGTGCTGGTTGCGGTGGTGCTGGGCCTGCTGATGAAGCGGCAGCCCGCCTGAAGAGTGCCGGGCCCGGCGCAAGTGCACCGGGCCCGCAAACTTACTTCGGCGAAATCACCATCAGCATCTGACGGCCTTCCATCCGGGGATAGGCCTCGATCTTGGCGATTTCGTTGGTGTCTTCCTGGACCCGCTTGAGCAGGTTCATGCCGAGCTGCTGGTGCGACAGTTCGCGCCCGCGGAAGCGCAGGGTGACCTTGACCTTGTCGCCCTCGCCGATGAATTTGTGGATCGCGCGCATCTTCACGTCATAGTCGTGATCGTCGATGTTCGGACGCATCTTGATCTCCTTGATCTCCTGCGTCTTCTGGCTCTTGCGCGCGGCATTGGCCTTTTTCTGGGCCTCGTAGCGGTGCTTGCCGACATCGAGGAACTTCGCCACCGGCGGATCGGCGTTGGGCGAGATTTCAACCAGGTCGAGGCCGACTTCAGCCGCGGCCTCAATCGCCTCCTTGGTGTACATGACGCCCAGATTCTCGCCGTTCTCGTCAATGACGCGAACCTTGTCGGAAACAATCATCTGGTTGTAGCGCGGTCCGCTCTTCACGGGGGGCGTCATCGCGCGCCGGGGTGGGGGTGCTATAGTATTCTCTCCTGTTGCAGCCAATGCTCGGGCGGGTCCTTAAAGCGAATCGGTGCTTTAAGCAATCAGCCGGATTCCTAGCCTCTGGCGGGCAACCCGGCGGCGCGCAAGGCAGCGTGGGCCTCGGCAATCGTATGGGTGCCGAAATGGAAGATCGAGGCGGCGAGGACCGCGCTGGCGTGGCCTTTGGTCACCCCTTCAACCAGGTGATCGAGCGTACCGACCCCGCCGCTGGCGATCACCGGGACGGAAACCGCATCGGCGATCGTGCGGGTCAGCTCAAGGTCATAGCCGCGCTGGGTTCCGTCACCGTCCATCGAGGTAACCAGCAATTCACCCGCGCCAAGTTCGGCCAGCCGGATCGCGTGCTCAACCGCATCGATCCCGGCCGGCTTGCGGCCACCGTGCGTGAATATCTCCCAGGTGCCGCGCGGGGTGTAACGCGCATCGACCGAGGCGACCACGCACTGGCTGCCCATCTTCTGCGCGATATCGGCGACCACTTCGGGCCGCGAAACGGCGGCCGAATTGACCGCGATCTTGTCCGCGCCGGCCAGCAGCAGCGCCCGTGCATCCTCGACCGTGCGGACCCCGCCGCCGACGGTCAGCGGCATGAAGCACACTTCCGCCGTGCGCCGGACCACATCGAGCAAGGTTCCGCGCCCTTCGTGGCTGGCGGAGATGTCGAGGAAACAAAGCTCGTCCGCCCCGGCCGCATCATAGGCCCGCGCCTGCTCGACCGGATCACCGGCATCCTTGAGATCGACGAAGTTGACCCCCTTGACCACCCGCCCGTCGCGGACGTCGAGACATGGAATGACGCGGATCCGGACGGTCCTAATTCCTCCCCGGCACGGGGAGGGGGAC
>CALCQB010000311.1 GCA_937897535.1 uncultured Novosphingobium sp.
ATGGGCAGCAACGGCGGCTCGGTGTCGAAGACCTTCGAGAAGGATCCGGGACATGTGAGCTTCTCGGATCTGCAGGTCCGTTACGCGAACGTGTACGGCAAGGTCGGTTTCAAGGTCACCGGTGAAGCGCTCTACGCCAACGACTGGCAGAACACCAACAACTATGCGCCGGTCGCGCCGCGCACGACGCCGTCGCCCGAGATCAATCCCGACTGGACCACCAGCTATCCCAAATCGCTCGAGCTCGACGCGATGTACGAACCGGGCAGGACCCGCGGCGGCTTTGGCACCGGTGATCCGGTCTATGCGCATTGGGCCAGGCTGTGATCCAAACTGCCGCCAGTTTTTTCGAGCCCAGCCGGGGTGTGATTTGATGACTTTCGACGCTGAAGCCGAGCTGCGCGATCTCTGTGCGCGCCGCGATATTACCGACGCGGTCCACCGCTACATGCGCGGGCTCGACCGGCTCGACGCCAAGCTGCTGCGCAGCGCCTTTCACGATGATGCCGCGATCGACGTCGGGCTGACCGCGACCGGACCGGACGATTATGTCCCGTTCTGTATCGACCTGCTCGCCGGGTTCGGGCCAACGCACCATTTCCTCGGGCAGATCCGGATCGAGTTGATCGGGCCGGACAGTGCGCAGGGCGAATGCTATTTCCAGGCCTGGCATGGCTCCCGCGATGAACAGGGCGGCGAGCGCGACCTGTTCATTTCGGGCCGCTATATTGACGACTATACCTGCAAGAATGGTGAGTGGCGTATCGCCCGCCGAAAGCTCATTACCGATTGGGTCAAGGACGATCCGGCCAACCGCGCTTATCTCGTCGCCAATCCTGGCCTGCACACCGGAGCACGGGGCGGTAAGGATTTCAGCGAGACTCGTGACTGGCAACGTTGATCGCCCAGTATGGAGAGAGCAGAAGCATGACCGTTCAGTCCCCGCCCTCGCGCTATTCGCCCGAATTCGACATGCCGGTGCGCGGCGATACGATCACCGCCGATCGCTACATCACCCGCGATTGGATGGACCTGGAAAACCGGTATCTGTGGCCCAAGGTCTGGCACCTGGGCGCGGTACTGGCCGAACTGGAAGAGCCGGGCGACATCGTCCGCCACAATTTCGGCAAGGAATCGGTGATCATGGTTCGGCAGGAGGACGGCAAGATCCGGGCCTTCTACAATTCCTGCCCGCATCGCGGCAACCGGCTGGTGCTCGGCGACGTCGCCAGCGTGCCGCGGATCGTCTGCGGTTATCACGGCTGGCAGTTCGATATCGACGGCGTGCTGGCCCAGGTTCAGGACCCCGATGATTTCGCCGGGGGCAGCCCGTGCGGCAAGGTCCACCTGACCGAACTGCGTTGCGACACCTGGGGGCCGTTCGTGTGGTGGTGCATGGACGACGACGTCAAACCGCTTCACGAATGGCTTGCGCCCTATCCCGAGCGGCTCGCCGGATACGGCCTCGATAGCTGGGTGCGGGTGCTCAATGTCTCGGCCGATTGCGAGTTCAACTGGAAAATCATCCGCGACAATTTCAACGAGAGCTACCACCTGCCGACGATCCATCCGGAGCTGTCGACCTTCATCAACGATGGCCTGCCGACGACGCTGTTCGAGATGTACCCATCCGGGCACAACGCGATGTGGATGATCGGCCACCAGGCGACCACCCGCAAGGATTTCGACAGCGGCGAGGTTCCGGCGCCGCTTGACGATATCGCGCGGGCCTGGGGGGTCGATCCGGCCCAGTACCAAGGCCACACCGGCGATATCCGCGCTGCCGTGATCGCCGCCAAGCGCAAGCTCGGGCCGGAGCGCGGCTACAACTACGATTCCATGACCGACCAGCAGCTGGCCGATTATTTCCACTGCACGATGTTCCCCAACCTGACCCTGACGATGTCGCCCGAACAGTGCCAGATCCTGCGCACCGAACCGCATCCGACCGATCCCGAAAAGTGCATCTTTCAGCATTGGTGCCTCTACCCGCCGGTCAAGGGGATGGCAGAGGTCGAGACCCCGGTTGGCCCGGCTCCGCTCAAGCACGATGCGATCCACTTCCATTGCACCTATGGCGACGGCACCTCGGTCGGTTTCGTCGCCGATCAGGACCTGTCGATCGGGACCACCCAGCAGCAGGGGCTCAACTCGCGCGGGTTCAAGGGGTTCGTCCTGCCGCTGCAGGAAAAGCGGGTCCAGCGGTTCCATGAACTGCTCAACGACATGGTGCAGGGCAAGGATTGATCAGCACTCCCGGCACTGCGGTGCCCCGCGAACCCGACAAAGGAATTGAACTATGAGCGGAGCGCGCAATCGCCTCGATAACAAGGTCGCCATCGTAACCGGCGCAGGGATGGGCATGGGCGCGGCAACCGCGCGGGTCTTTGCCGGATACGGTGCCAAAGTGGTGGTGTCCGATATTAACCAGGCTGCCGGGGAAGAGACGGTCGCAACAATCCTGGCAGCGGGCGGCGAGGCTAGCTTCATCGCCTGCGACGTGGCCGAAGAGGACCAGGTCATCGCGCTGGTGGCGGCCACGGTGGCGAAATACGGCCGCCTCGACTGTGCGGTCAACAATGCCGCGATCACCCCCGATGTGCTGCCAGTGGCCGAAGCCGACATGGCGGTCTGGGACCGGGTGATCCGGGTCGATCTGCGCTCGGTCATGCTGTGCATGAAGTATGAGATCAAGCAGATGCTGGCGCAGGGCGGGGGCGGGGCCGTGGTCAACGTCGGCTCGGTCAGCTCCTTCCGTCCGCAGCCGGCCAATTCGGCTTACGTGGCGGCCAAGCACGGGGTGATCGGACTGACCAAGACCGGCAGCCTCGAATATGCCGGGCTGGGAATTCGGGTCAATGCGGTGCTACCCGGGGCGATCGACACCCCGATGCTGCGCCACGCGCTGGTCCAGAACAACTTCACCGAAGAGGACTTTGCCCCCGCGCTCAGCCTGTTTGGACGCTTCGGCAAGGCCGAGGAAGTGGGCGAGGCCAGCGCCTGGTTGTGCTCCGACGCCTCGAGCTATGTCACCGGGCACAGCCTCGCGGTCGAGGGCGGCTATCTGACACGTTGAGGATCGGGCGCCACGCGGCGACCTGGCCAGACTAGATTACCTGGGAGATCGACAATGAGTGACGGCGCAAAGTGGGATCTGGAAGCTGACGTCGTGGTGCTTGGCTCCGGCGGGGCGGCTTTGACGGCGGCGATTTCCGCGCACGATTCCGGCGCGAAGGAAGTGGTGATCCTGGAACGATCGGGGATGGTCGGCGGAACCACCGCGATGTCGGGCGGGATGCTGTGGATCCCCGGCAATCATCACCAGCTTGCCGCCGGGATTGCGGAATCGGACGAAGACATCGTCGCTTATCTCGATGCGCTGGCCCCGGACCAGCTCGATCCCGACACCCTGGGGGCGTTCATGGAGAAGGGGCCCGAGATGCTCCGCTATCTCGAGGACAGGACCCCGGTCCGGTTCCACGCCTATGCCGATTTTCCCGATTACCAGCCCTACCTGCCGGGGGCCAAGCCCGACGGCGGTCGTTCGCTCGACAACGATGCCTATTCGTTCGAGCGGCTGGGCAAGTGGGCGAGCCGGGTCAACCCGACCAAGATGGCCTACCCGATGCGCGGCAGCCTGATGGAAGCGGTCAGCGGTTCGCTGACCGAAGAGATGCTCGCCAAACGCGAGAAAGGCGACTTCCGGGGGCTGGGGCAGGCCCTGGTCGGGGCCTTGTTCGAGGCGGTCATCGATCGCAAGATCCCGGTCGAATTCGAAAAGCGGGCGCGCAAGCTGGTCAAGGACGGTGACCGGGTGATCGGGGTCGTGGCCGAAAACGCGAATGGCAAGGACTTCCGGGTCCGCGCCCGCCGCGGCGTGGTGATCGCCACCGGCGGCTTCGAATGGAACGAGAGCCTGGTCAAGGCGTTCCTGCGCGGGCCTTTGACCGGACCGGTCAGCGTGCCCGAGAACGAAGGCGACGGGCTGCTGATGGCGATCGAAGCCGGGGCGCAGCTGGGCAATATGCAGAATGCCTGGTGGCAGCAGAGCGTGCTCGAGATGAAGCCGCAGCATCGCAACGCCAAGCCCAATTACCTGCTCGGCTCGGACGAACGCGCCCGCCCGGGCGCGATCCTCGTCAACCGCGCCGGCAAGCGCTTCGTGAACGAGGCTGCCAACTACAACGCCATGGGCAAGGGCGTGCTGGCGTTCGATGCCGGTAAACACGAATATGCCAACCTGCCCTACTGGCTGATTCTGGATCAGCGTTACAAGGACAAGTACCCGGCCTTCACCTCGATGCCGGGCTCGCCGATCCCGTCCTACATGATGCAGGCGGAAACGCTGGAGGAACTGGCAGACAAGGCTGGGATCGACCCGGCCGGGTTGGTCGCTACCGTGGCGCGGTTCAACGACATGGTCCGCAAGGGCCACGACGACGACTTCAACCGCGGTGACAATACGTATGACAACTACACGATGTGGGGTGATCCCGATTTCGAGCCGCCGTACCGCACACTGGGCTTAATCGACCAAGGTCCGTACTACGCCGTCAAGATGGAATCGGGCGCGCTCGGTACGGCCGGTGGCCCCAGGGTCAATGGCGATGCGCAGGTGATCGACTGGGCCGGCAATCCGATCCAGGGGCTCTATGCGGCCGGCAATGCCACCTGCGCGGTGCTGGGCGAGGCCTATGGCGGGGCCGGCGGTACGCTGGGTCCGGGCCTGACTTTCGGCTACATCGCCGGACGGCATCTGGGCACCCACTTGCCCAACCATTGAGCTGGCCGGGGACGGGGCCAACCCGTCCCCCGGTCAGACCTGGCTGAAGCCGCCATCCATCAGGAATTCGGCGCAAGTGACGAAGCTGGCGGCTTCGGAGCAGAGGTAAACCACTCCGCCGCTCATCTCGTCGGGGCGGCCCATCCGTCCGATCGGATGGCGCGCTTCCATCCCGGCCTGGGCGATCTCGCGTGAGGGCGCAGCGCCAAGCTCGACATAACGATCCATGATCGCGCCGAGCATGCCAGTGTCGATCCCGCCCGGATGAACCGAATTGACCCGGATGTTGTAGCCGAGCGCCGCGAATTCGGCGCCCATGCACTTCGACAGCATCTTCACCGCCGCCTTGCTGGTGCAATAGGCCGCGTTGAAGGCCGCGCCGCGCAAGCCGCCGACGCTGGAGAAATTGACCACCGAAGCCCCGCCGGCACGGGCCTGGCCGCCGAGCTTGAGCAGCGGCAGCAACGTCTGCGTGCCGATGATCACCGAATCGACGTTGATCGCGTTGACCCGGTGCCATTCGCTGAGCGGGGTATCCTCGATCTTGCCGACGATCGAGATCGCAGCAAGATTAACCAGCGCATCGAGCCGGCCGTACTTCTGGCGAACCAGCGCCTCGACCGCCTGCCAGTCACCCTCGCTGGTGACGTCATGGCGCAGGTAGTGGTCGGCACCGTCGATCGTCGCCGTGTCGGGCAGGTCGGTGGCGATCACCGTCGCGCCTGCAGCCTTCAGCGCCTTGACCACCGCGCGGCCGATGCCGCCAGCCGCGCCGGTCGCCACCACAACGGTATCGGGAAGAGCAATCGTCATCGGTCCAAGTCCTTATTGCGCGGTCCAGCCGCCATCCATCACCAGTTCCGCGCCGGTCATGTAGGCGCTGTCTTCGCTGGCGAGGAAGAACGCTCCCCCGGCAAGTTCGGCAGGGTCGGCCAGGCGGCCCAGCGGCGTCTGTCCCGATACTGCGTCGATCAGGTCGTCGGTCTTTTCGGCAAAGCCTTTGTCGACCCAGCGCTTGAATCCGGCATGGAGCAGGGGGGTCACAACGAACCCCGGGTGGAGCGAATTCGCACGGATCGGCATCTGCTTTTGCGCGAATTCGATCGCGATTCCCTTGGTGAACATCCGCACCGCGCCCTTGCTGGCGTTGTAGGCGGACACCTCGTTGTAGCCGACCAGCCCCATGATCGAACTGACGTTGATGATTGAGGACCCGCCGCGAAAATCCTTGCCGCTTTCGGCCATCAGCGGGACCAGGGTCTTGACCCCCAGGAACACCCCGTCGACGTTGATGTCCATGATCCGCCGCCAGTCCTTCATGGCGAGCGTCTCGACCGGGCCGGTCAGATCGGTCCCGGCGTTGTTGACCAGGACGTGGAGCTTGCCATGGCGGGCCACGATTTCGTCACGGGCACGCTGCCAGTCGGCCTCGCTGGTGACGTTGGCCTGGACGTAGCTGGCGGCTTGGCCCAGACCCGCCATCACCTCGCGCACGGTTTCGCTGTCGGCAGCGTCGAGGTCCGACAGCACGACTTCCGCTCCTTCGGCCAGAAACCGCTCGACACAGGCAAGGCCAATGCCCCGCAAACCGCCAGATACGAACGCGACCTTGCCCTTAAGCCGCTGTGCACCCAGATCGCTCATAGTCCGTTCATCCCTGCAGTTGAGGCGCCGTCGATCAGATATTCACCGCCCGAAATGAACGCGGCCTCGTCCGACGCGAGGAACGCGACCAGCGCGGCCACTTCTTCGACCCGCGCCATCCGCTTCATCGGCGACATGCTTTCATATCCGGCGCGCATTGCCGCCGGATCGGCCGAAGCATCGATCAGGTTGGTGATCAGCGCGGTTTCGACCACGCCCGGCAAGATCGCGTTGACCCGGATATTGTAGCCCCGGTTGCCGCAATGCAGCGCGGCCGACTTGGTCAGCGCGACCACCGCCGCCTTTGATACCGAATAGGCGACATAGTTGCCCATCGCGCGGTTGGCGTTCATCGACGAGTTGATCACGATCGAGCCGGTCGGCCCTTCGGGGTTGTTCTTCATCGCCCGGATCGCGTGCTGGACGGTCAGCATCACCCCGGTCTGGTTGACCCCGATGACGGTGTTCCAGCCTTCGATTTCGATGTCCTCGACGCTCGAATCCCCGCGCTCGGTCCCGGCGTTGGCAAAGGCGAAGTCGAGCCGGCCGTGCCTGGCCAGGATGGCTTCCATCAATCCCGGCCAAGCGGAGGCATCTTCGACCCGATGAGCCCGGAAAGTCGCCCCGGTTTCAGCGCACAGCGCCTCTGCCGCAGCCGCGTTTGATCCGGTGAACACCACCGCTGCGCCCTCCGCAGCGAGCCGCCGGACCGTCCCGGCCCCGATCCCCGAAGTCCCGCCGGTGACCAGCGCGACCTTTCCATCCAGCCGTTTGCTCACGGCATTCTCCCAGAGTTGTTTCTGGCGCTGGTTTGGCGGATTATCGCGCGGCTGCAACCTATGCTTTCGGCAAGGTGACGATGCCTTGCGGGCCGGGCACAACCGGCACGATAAGGCACAATTCGGGATGAAGGATTCGCAAGATGGCTGAACAAGACCCCCAGATCGGCGGCGGTGCCGCGCGTTGCCCCGGGACCAGCTGGGAAGACCTGATGGCTGCGGACACCATGTCCCCGCCGGCGATCCTGACCGAAGAGAGTTATTCCTATCTCGGCTCCGAACCGCTCGATGCCGCGCGCTACACCAGCGAGGAATTCGCCAAGCTCGAACGCGAAAAGATGTGGCCCTACGTCTGGCAGTTCGCGGCGCGCGAAGAGGATCTGCCCGAACCCGGCGATTTCGTGGTCTATGAAAACGCCGGACGCTCGTGGCTGGTCAGCCGCCAGGACGATGGTTCGGTCCGCGCCTTCCACAACGTCTGCCTGCACCGCGGCCGCAAGCTGCGGACCGAAGACGGCAGCGCCGACAGTTTCGTCTGTCCGTTCCATGGTTTCGCCTGGAACAAGGATGGCGCTTACGAGGGCAACCCCTGCCCGTGGGATTTCCCGCACCTCAAGCCGGCCGAGATGGCGCTGCCCGAGGCCGAGGTCGGACAGTGGGGCGGCTACATCTTCCTGCGCGAGGAAGCCGGCGGCCCCAGCCTCGAGGAATTCCTCGCCCCGCTGCCCGAACACTTCAAGCGCTGGCGGCACGAGGAATGCACCACGGTGATCTGGGTCGCCAAGGAAGTGCCGGCCAACTGGAAAGTCACTGCTGAGGCCTTCATGGAAGCCTGGCACACCCCGGTTACCCATCCGCAAATCCTGCCGTTCACTGGCGATGCCAACAGCGCCTACTGGTTCTGGGGTGACAATGTGAACGTCAACCTGGTGCCGTTCGGGGTGCTCAGCCCGCACATCGACCCGGCCGGCAAAAGCGAGCAGTGGATCGTCGACGAATTCATCAAGTACAACGGCCGCTCGTCGGACAATTACGACGCGTCGGGTGATCCCTATGCGGTGCAGGTGCCCGATGGCATGACCGCCCGCGCGGCACTGGGGGCGGTGATGCGCAAGGCCTATGCCGAGCAGGCCGGCTACAGCCTTGACGAGGCGACCGATGCCGAACTGATCGACGCGCTGGTCTACAATGTGTTCCCCAACTTCGCGCCATGGGGCGGCTTCATGCCCAACATCGTCTACCGTTGGCGGCCCGGAAAGACCCCCGACACCTGTCTGATGGAGGTGCGCATCCTTTCGCGGATCAAACAGGGCGAGCCGATCCCGCGCGGGGTGCCGATGCACTTCCTGACCGCAGACGAGAAATGGACCGCCGCCGCCGAGATCGGCGGGCTCGGCGCGGTTTTCGAGCAGGACATGGACAACCTGCCTTACGTCCAGGACGGCCTCCACGCCTCGAAGAACGGCAAGGTGCACCTGGGAGACTATCAGGAAATCCGCATCCGCCAGTTCCACCAGACGATGGACAAGTACATCAGCGGCGATCTGGGAGCCAAGGCGTGAGCGAGGATAGCCATCCGCCCCGGATCGACTGCGTCCTGATCTGTGGCGGGGTCTGGCACGACATGGACTTCGCCCGGCTCGAGCTGCTCAAGCTGCTGGCCGAGGACGAACGGGTGCGGACCCGCGTGTTCGAGGATTACGAAAACGTGGCCGCGATTGCGGCTGCGGATATCCTGATCACCTACACCTGTGACGTGACACCCTCGCTCAAGGCGCAGGAAGTGCTGCGCGACTGGCTCAAGGCGGGCGGGCGCTGGTATGCCCTCCACGGGACCAATTCGGTGCTGCGCCTGCTCGATAGCGGGCCCAATGCCGGGCTATGGGAAGCACCGCGCTGGGCCCCGCTGCTGATGGATATGCTCGGCAGCCAGTTCCTGAGCCACCCGCCGATCGCGCCATACCGGGTAACCGTGGCCGATCCGGAGCATCCGCTGGTCAGCGGGATCGAACCGTTCGACACCACCGACGAACTTTATCACCTGGAATGCCACGGCGATCTGCACGTGCTGCTGGAAACCGAATGCACCGAACCGGGCACCGGCTTCGTCGAGGCTGCCGATGCCCCGGGGACCCATCCGGTGATGTACCTCAAGGCCCACGGCAAGGGCGGGGTGCTTTACAATACGCTCGGGCATTGCCGGGGGCACTATGACCTGCAGCCGATGCTTGACTGGTGGCCCGATGTCGATCGCTGTGCCTGGGACCTGCCGGTGTTCTATGACTTGCTGCGCCGGGGAATCGACTGGATCAAGCAGCGCGAAGCGGCCTGAACCGCCGGTTCAGGCTATCCCGGCAAACCGGTCCAGCGCGGCGTCCGGATCGTCGGGCCAGCGCGACAGCACCAGCAGCCGCTTGTGGCCGTGGCCGATCTCCAGTTCGTCGGAAACGCCCATGCCGCCGTGCATCTGGATCATCTCGTGACCGAACGTGAGCGAGGCGGGTGAGATGAATGCCCGGACCCCGCGAACCGCTTCGGCAAACTCGGGCGTCCCAAACGTGACCTGCGCCCAGTTGAGCAAGGCACGGCTCTGTTCAAGTACGACATACTGGGCCGCCATGCGGTGCTGCAAGGCCTGAAAACTACCGAGCTTTGTCCCGAACTGTTCGCGGGTCCGAAGATAATCGAGCGTGCTGGCGAACATCTTCTCCATGATCCCGAGGGATTCGGCTGCCCGGGCCAGATTGGCAAAAGTCTGGGAATTTTCGATGTCTGCTGCGCCAGCGGACAGGATGCAATCCGGCTCGACAGCGACCGAATCGAGGTCGAGCGAGACGGCACAGCTGCCATCGGCCATCCGCCAGGTCGAGATGGTCAGTCCGGTGGCATTGGCAGCGATGAAATAGAGCCCCATGCCAGCCGGATCAGCGGGCGCGCCGGTGGTCCGGGCGCTGACCAGAAAGCCATCGACCCCGCCGCCAGCCGGAACGCACAGCTTTGATCCGTTGAGCCACAAGCCGGCTCCATTGCCTGATGCCCGGGTTTCGACCCACAACTGGCCGTTCCGCCCGCCGCGCTCGGCATGGGCCAGCGCGATCCGGCGCTTGCCGCTCAACAGGTCATCGAGCCACAGGTCTCGCAACTGCGGGTTAGCTGTCGCCGCGAACAGCCGCCCGGCAACCAGCCCGTTTTCGATCAACGGCTCGACCACCTGACCACGGCCAAGCGCTTCGAAGACCGTCGCGATACCCGTCGCATCCAGCGCGAAGTCACTTTCGTCATGGCCGAACTGCGCAGAAATCAAGCCGAGCTCGCCCAGCATGGCCCAGTTGGCCGGATCGAAGCCGTCTCCTTGGGCGATGAATCGGCGGCGGCTTTCGGCATCATAGTGATCAGCAACGAACCGCTCTGCCAACGCCTTGAGCATTTCTTCGTCTTCACTGAGTTCGAAATTCACTGCCTGCTGCTCCCTCGCATGGCAACGTCCCTATCACTGTCGCGGCAATTGCCACGCTGGGCAAAAGATTAGGACCGCGGCGAATCCAAATCGTTGTCGTCGTCGGCGCGAAAGGATAGGAGGGCCGAGGGAGAACGATGTGTCATTGCTGTCGCAGGAAAAGATCGATTCGGTCAGGATATCGTCGCAGCAGGATATCCGGCGCGCGGCAGAGGCTTTGCAAACCATCGCCAGCGACTGTGCGATGCGGGTCGCGGTGGCACACGATATCGCGGACAAGCGCACCCCGGTCGATGCCGACGGGAACATCCTGGCCAGCACGGTCTTCGGCTGGTCCGAAGACGAGCGGGTCTGGTGGCGCAATTCGCGGATCGCGCTCGATTCGCCGCTGACCACTGCCTGCCGCTTTGAAAGCGAGCCGTTCTGGGTCAATGCCCAAGGATTCCACACCCGCCAGACCAATGCCTACCTCGCCTCGATCGACATGACCAATTTTGAGGTTCGGGCGATGACCGTGGCGGCGATCGTCGTGCCGGTCCACCTGCCGTTCGGGCAGATCGGCGCGGTCAGCTTCAACCCGGCCGACCGAACGAAACTTGACCTGACTGACGAATTCGCCAGCCTCAGCGATGCCTTCGGGATCTATGCCCGGGTGTTCATCGCGACTTACGTCCACGCCATGGGCAACGCTCAGGCGCTGCCCGCCAAGTCGCGGCTGTCGAAGCGCGAAGTGGAGTGTCTGCGCTGGGCCGCGATCGGCAAGACCGATCTGGAAATCAGCATGATCATGTCGCGCAGCCGGGCCACGGTGCGGTTTCATATCCACAACGCCGCGATCAAGCTCAACGCGGTCAACCGCAGCCAGACCGTGTTCAAGGCTTCGCAGCTCGGCTACATCTCGCTCTGATCGTCCATCCCGCCAACAGGAAACACCGATGACCCAGACTCCCGGTTTCGATCCCGTCGCCAACTGGCAGCAAATGCTCCAGAAATGGGAGCAGGAGGTCAACAGCTGGTCGAGCAAGTTTACCGAAACCGAACAGTTCGGGGCGGGCATGAGCCAGGCCACGAAGTTCTCGCTGGTCGCGCAAAAGGCGCTCAACGACCGGATGGAAACGGTGCTGCGTTCGCTCAACCTGCCGAGCAAGACCCAAGTC
This sequence comes from uncultured Novosphingobium sp., assembly GCA_937897535.1. Lineage (GTDB taxonomy): Bacteria > Pseudomonadota > Alphaproteobacteria > Sphingomonadales > Sphingomonadaceae > Novosphingobium. The sequence goes on from CALCQB010000311.1 coordinate 11,821, forward strand.
GAAGCGCTGGGTGAGCGGCTCGACGCGATTGAGGAATCGATCGAGCGATTGCGGCTGGCGCTCGAGCCGGGCGGGACGATCCCCGAACCGCCCAATCCGGTTGTTGCCCCGCGCCGCACCCGCAAGCCTCCGGCCGATCCGCAATGAGCGAAGTCCAGGCGATTCCCACGCCTGAAGAGGTTGCCGAGCGGGTCCGGCTCGAAGTCGACCGGGCGATGAAGCGCAACATCAAGGGGCTCGAGTTTCTGAGCGCCGGACGCGAATTCGTCGGTGCCATGCCGAGGGACCTGCTGTGGCGCGATGGCACCGCCGCGCTCTATCGCTATCGGCCGGTACTGGATGAAATCTACCGGCTTCCGCTGCTGATCGTGACGCCGCCGAGCAACAAGGGCTACATCTTCGATCTGGCACCGGGGCAAAGCTTTGTCGAATACATGCTCGGGCGGGGCTATGACGTGTTCGTGCTGGACTGGCATACCCCGCGCCGGTCAGAGGTCGGGCTGGGCCTGGCCGACTATGTCAACGGCTTCGTGGGCGAAAGCGTCGAACGGGCCCTCGCGGCGGCAGGGGTCGAGGAAATCTCGCTGGCTGGGTACTGCATGGGCGGGGTCCTCGCGACGATGTATGCGGCGCTCGATACTGGGAGAAAGGTCGGCAATCTGATCGCTTTCGCCACGCCGATCGATTTCAGCCAGATGAAGGCGTTCCAGATCTGGGCGGACCGCCGCCATTTCGATGTCGATGCGATGGTCGACGAACTCGGGATCATTCCGCCGGAGATGATGCTGGGTGCCTTCGACATCATGCGACCGGCCAACCGCACCGCCGGGGTGCTCAACCTGTGGACCAACATGTGGAACGACGAATTCGTCCGGTCCTATCGCATGTTCGATCGCTGGGCCGGGGAAACCCTGCCGGTGCCGGGGGAATATTTCCGCGAGCAGATCAAGGATCTGATGTGGGATAACCGGCTCGCCGCGGGCACTATGGAACTGGCCGGTCGGCGGGTCGATCTGGGCAGGATCACGGTGCCGATCCTAAATATCGTGGCGGTGCACGATCACGTGGTGCAGCACGCAGCGACCGCACCGCTGATGACCATGACCGGTTCGACCGACCGCGCGGAAATCGTGTCCAAAGGTGGCCACGTCAGCCTGGTTGCTGGACCGGCTGCCCTGCGCAGACTGTGGCCGCAAATTGACGCCTGGCTTGGCAAGAGGTCCATATGACGATGCAAACACCGCTCTACCCGCGCTCGGTCTCGATTGGCGATATGACCGTCACCCTGCGCCCGCTTGCGCCGGGTGACGCGGCGATGGTGCGGCAGTTTGCCGAAGCGATGCCGCCGCACGACCTGCTGTTCCTGCTGCGCGACATCCGCAACGAACGGGTCGTGGCGGCCTGGCTCGATCAGATCGCCTCAGGCCAGATCGAGAGCCTGCTGGCCTGCGCCGCGGATGGCACGATCCTGGCTTGCACCGCGCTGGTCCGTGACGAGCTTAGCTGGTCCCCGCACGTTGCCGAAATCCGCATTCTGATCGCGCCGGCCGCGCGCGGAACCGGGCTGGGCCGGTTGCTTGCGCTCGAATGCGTCAATGCCGCGCGCGATCGCGGGGTCGAGAAGCTGTATGTCCGCATGACCCCGGATCAGCCCGCCGCGATGCGGGTGTTCGAGGACATGGGTTTCAAGCCCGAAGCATTGCTGCGCGATCAGGTCCGCGACGCCGCCGGGGCGACCCACGATATCCTGATCCTGGGGCTCAACCTCGCGCGCCAGGGGCGGCAGCAGGACGCTTACGGCTTAGGGGAAGAAAGCCGCGAAAGGGCCTGACGGGACGAACGGGCGCCAATCGCCCTCGGGCTGGGCCAGCCGGTCGGCCACCGCCCAGAACACTGCCGGGTTTGCGACCATGCCGAAATGACTGGCATGGACCTCGATATTTTCGGCTTGAGGGCCCATTTCGCCAAGGCAGTTCTGCCACGCGGTGATCCCGTCGCTCTTGCTGTAGATCGCGGTCGAAGGAACCGGCAGCGGGCGATGCGATTCGGTATAGCGATCGCGCACCGCTTCCGAGGCCAGGTGATTGCCGGTCAGCCATTCGTAGATTCCCGAAATGCTGGTGGCGGCCGGATCGCCGGTGAACGGGCTGGCCAGCGCGATGACCTGACGCAGTCCGCTATGGTCGCGCCGCGCCGCCTCGCGCGCAATCACGCCGCCCAGACTCCACCCGACCAGGCTTACAGCGCTGCCGGTTGCCTGGGCGATGTCCTCGATCCGGCGGGCGATGTGCTCGCCATTTTCGCCGACACTGTGTTGATCGAGATTCCAGCCGAGCTCCCACGGGAACACCTGATAGCCCATCAGGGCGAGGTACTGGCGCAGCGCCGTTGTCATCAGGTCCGAAGTGGCGAAGCCGGGCAGGACCATCACCGGGTGCCCGTCGCCGCGCGGTGCGGTTGTCAGCAGCGGATAAGACGCGGCGAGCGATCCGGATTCGATCAGGCAGCGCAGCGGCTCGAGCATCGCCCATCCGATCAGCGGGCGGCGAATGGCCTGCGCCGCGCGGTTCCGGGCTGAGCCGGCCTGATCTTGTGGCGATGCCATCTTCAGGACTGCTCCCATCAATTCCCCCTGTCTTCGAGTATCATCGCCGCCGCGCGCAGGCCGATCGCCATGGCCGGGGCATTGGTGTTGCCGGTGACATGCGCGGGGATCACCGAACAATCGGCCACGCGCAAGCCTTCGACGCCGTTTACCCGCAAGCGCGGATCGACCACCGCGCGGTTGTCATTGCCCATCCGGCAGGAACGGATCGCATGGAGCCCGCAGCTCGACAGGCGGCGGAATGCGGCGAGCAATTCCTCGTCGCTCTGCAGCTCCGGCCCGGGCAGCACTTCCGCGCCGACCATGTCGCCCAGCGGCTTGGCCGCCATGTAGGCCCGCATTGCCCGCATCAGCTTGATCGCCGAGGTCCGGTCGTGTTCGGTGCTGAGCCAGTTGGGCAGGATTTCGGGGGCATCACTGCTGTTCGGGCCGGTGACCCGCAGCGAGCTCTCGCTGGTCAGGCGCAGCAGCTGGCCATAGATCGTAATCCCCGGGCGCGGGTCGATCTTGTCGAGCGGGACCGGGTTGCCGTCGTCGGCAACCGCGAAGGTGTAGCCGCCAAGATAGAGCTGCGCATCGGTCCGCCCGTCGGGATGGGCAACGTTCAGGAAGGCCCCGACCTCGAACGGACCGGTCGCCAGAATGCCGTCGCGGCGCAGCAGATAGCGCAGCATGGAAAACGCCGCGCCCAGTCCGAAGAACTTGCGGTGGGTGCCGATGCCGCGTTCGAGCCGGTAAGGCATCGAGATCGAAAGATGCTCGATCATCCGCTCGCCGACATCGGGGGAATTGGCCACCACTTCGATTCCGGCCGCCATCAGCCGGTCGGCATCGCCAATCCCCGAGCGCTGGAGCAGCAACGGGCTCTCCATCGCGCCGCCGCTGATCACGATTTCCCCGGAACAAGCAAATCGCTGTCGGGTACCGTTGACCATGGCTTCGACCGCCACCGCGCGGCGGCCCTCGAACACGATCCGCTCGGCCAGCGCGCCGGTTACCACACGGACGTTGGCTCGCTTGCGCGCCGGGGCCAGGAAGGTGACCGCCGCGCTCTGGCGGCGACCGTGCTTGATGTTGTGGGTGTAGAGCCCGACCCGGGGACCGGAGCTGCCGTTTAAATCATCGACTGGCCTGAGGCCGATCGCTTCGCCCGATTCGATCATCCGCTGCGCCAGCGGATAGGTATAGATCGCCGGATCGACGTGAACCCGTCCGCCGCTGCCGCGCGTCGGGGAGGGGCCGGCAGCGTGGTCTTCGAGTTCGAGGAACGCAGCGGTCATGCTCGCACCGTCCCACCCGGTCGCCCCGGCTTCAGCCCAGGCGTCATAGTCGGCCGGCTCGCCCCGGCTCCAGATCATCCCGTTGACCGCCGATGAACCGCCCAGGCCCTTGCCACGGATCCAGACCTCGTTCGCCGGGCAGCCCAGTTCGCGCGGCTGGCTGACCGGATAGGCCCAGATATGCGCGGGATTGGTCACCAGCTTGGCCACGCCCTTAGGCAGGCTGACCCAGAAGCTGTCGTTTTCACCGCCGGCTTCGAGGACCAGCACCCGGCTGCGACCATCGGCGCTGAGCCGTTCGGCCAGGACGCAGCCCGCCGATCCGGCTCCGACAATGATGTAATCCCAGCTTTCGGACATGCGGATCCCCTTTGTCCGCTACCTCTCACAGCCTGACCCAAAGGCCAGCCTAGCGTTTTGATGAGTCGGAATGGGCGCGGAACGGGGCATAAGGGCACAAGCTGACGGAATCGAACCGGAATGGGAGTGGAATGCGCGCAATCGTCGAAGGTCTGTTTACCGACGAAAAGCCGGTCCGGCTGATCGGCGGCCGCGACCGGGCGACCGGGCGGATCGTCTTTCCGTGCCCGCCCAGCGCAGACTTTGAACCTTACCCGCTATCGCGGTGCGGAACGCTTTGGTCCTATACGGTCCAGCGTTATCGCCCCAAGACGCCGCCCTATGCCGGTCCCGAAGCGTTTCGACCGTGGGCGGTCGGTTACGTCGAGTTGCCGGGCGAAGCGATTGTCGAAGCGCGGCTGACCAACGTCGCGCTCGATGCGATCCGGATCGGCATGCCGCTCGAACTGACCCAGGTTCCGCTTGATCCCGATGCGGCGGATCCGGTGCTGGTTCACGCTTTCCAGCCGGTCGGAGCAGCAGCATGAGTGACGTCTGCATCGTTGGTGTCGGAATTCATCCATTTGGCCGGACTGACGGGGTCTCGGGGCTCGATCAGGGTGTTTTCGCGGTCCGCCAGGCACTGGCCGACGCCGGGATCGATTGGCCCGCCATCCAGTTCGCCTATGGCGGATCGGATGCTGCCGGCAATCCCGATACCATGGTCGAGCGGCTTGGGCTGACCGGGGTGCAGTTCATCAATGTCCGCAATGGCTGTGCGGCCGGCGGATCGGCGCTGTTCTCGGCGCAGATGGCGATCAAATCGGGTGAGTTCGACATCGGCCTGGCGGTCGGGTTCGACAAGCACCCGCGCGGCGCCTTCAACGCGCTGCCATCCGAATACAACTTGCCCGACTGGTATGGCGAGGCTGGCTACATGGTCACCACCCAGTTCTTCGGGGCCAAGATCATGCGTTACATGCATGACTACGGGATCAGCCAGACCACGCTGGGACGGGTTTCGGAGAAGGCCTTTCGCAACGCGGTTCACGCGCCGCACGCCTGGCGGCGCGAGCCGGTCGATCTCGAGACCATTCTCGATGCGCCGCTGGTTTCCGACCCCTATACCAAATACATGTTCTGCTCACCGGCCGAGGGCGGGGTGGCTCTGATCCTGGCCAGCGAGAAGAAGGCCCGCGAGCTGGGCAAGACCCCGATCCGGCTCAAGGCGGCCACGATGCGGACCCGTCCGCCCGGTTCGTTCGAGGTCTTTGCGCCGTCGATCGACGTTAAGCGCGGCGGCTCGGCCACCCGGATCGCGTCGGCCGATGCGTTTCGCCTCGCCGGGATTGGCCCGGAAGATATCGCGGTCGCCCAGCTGCAGGACACCGAAGCCGGGGCCGAGATCATGCACATGGCCGAAAACGGTTTTTGCGGTGATGGCGATCAGGAGGCATGGCTGGCCGAAGGGCGGACCAAGATCGGCGGCCAACTGCCGGTCAACACCGACGGTGGTTGCATTGCCTGCGGTGAGCCGATCGGGGCTTCGGGCTTGCGGCAGGTGTACGAAAACGTCGTCCAGCTGCGCGGTGAGGGCGGGGCGCGGCAGGTACCCGGCAATCCAAGTACTGCCTACAGCCATGTCTATGGCGCGCCTGGCGTGTCAGCCGTCACGATCCTCGAACGCTGAACGGCCGGCGCGTATGGATATCGAACTTTCCCCTGAAGATACCGCGTTCCGCGATGAAGTGCGCGCGTTCCTGCGCGACAATCTTTCGGACGCGATCCAAGCCGGATCGGCGGCGACCCCATCGGTGTTTGTCGAACCCGATGTCGGCCAGGTCTGGAACGGGGTACTTCAGGCCAAGGGCTGGCTGGGTTACCAGTGGCCCGTCGAGCACGGCGGGACCGGGTGGAGCGCGGTGCAGCGGTTCATCTTCGAAAAGGAATGCGCGCTGGCCGGGGCACCCAATCTCACGGTGCTTGGGCTCAAGCTGGTCGCGCCGGTGATCTGGACCTTCGGCAACGCCGCGCAAAAGGCTTTTTACCTGCCCCGGATCCTGTCGGGCGAGGACTATTGGTGTCAGGGTTTTTCCGAACCCGGCTCAGGTTCCGACCTCGCTTCGCTGCAATGCCGGGCGGTTCGTGATGGCGACCACTACGTGATCAATGGATCGAAGATCTAGATCGGAAGAGCGTCGTGTAGGGAAAGAGTGTCTTCGCCTGTGTAGAT
>CALCQB010000312.1 GCA_937897535.1 uncultured Novosphingobium sp.
CGGCGTAGTCCTTGCTGGTGATCAGGATCGCCGCAGCGCCATCGACCACGCCCGAGGAGTTGCCGGCGTGATGGACCGGCTGGATTTCGACATCGGGATAGCGCCGGTTGATCTGCTTGCGGAAGCTGGTGCCGCCGAGGTCAAAGTCCATCAGCTGAGCGAAGGCAGGCTTGAGCGAGGCCAGCCCTTCGGCAGTGGTTTCGGGCCGGGGGAATTCTTCCCGGTCGAGCGCGACGCTGCCGTCTTCGTTGAGCACCGGGATCACGGACTTGGCAAAGCGGCCTTCCTTGATCGCCACATCGGCGCGCTGCTGGCTGACCAGCGCCAGATCGTCGAGCGCCTGGCGGCTGATCCCTTCGATCGAGGCGATCGCATCGCCGCAGACGCCCTGGTGGCTTTGCGGGTGCAGCTCGTCGAGCGCGCGGTTGCCCGAACCCATGCCGAGCGGCTTGAGCCCGGCATTGGCCTCTTCCGCGCCCAGCGCCGAGGTGTAGCTCATCATTTCGGTCCCGCCGGCAATCACGCAGTCTTCCATCCCCGACATGACCGAAGCCGCCGCGAAGTTGACCGAGCTGATCCCGCCGCCGCAGAACCGGTCGAGCGTGGTGCCGCTGGCCTTGGTGTCATAACCCGCCGCGAGCGCCGCCATCCGGCCGAGATCGCCGCCCTGCTTGCCCTTCTGCGTCGAAGTCGACCAGACGATGTCATCGACGGTCGCGGTGTCGAGGTGGTTGCGGTCCTTGATCGCCTTCAGCACGGTCGCGGCAAGATGCTGCGGGTGGAGGTGCGAAAGCGCGCCCTTGCCGGGCTTGCCCACGCCGCGCGGAGTGCGGACGGCGTCGATGATATAGGCTTCGGCCATGGGAAATCTCCTTCTGGGGGTTCAGGCCAGCATGCCGTTCAGGCGCTGGCGGATGATGTTTTCGGCGTCGGCGACGATCCGGGTGATCAGCACTTCGCAGGTCGGGATATCGTGGATCAGACCCTGGATCATGCCCGCGGACCAGATCCCGTGCTGGGTATCGCCGGTCTGCAAGCCTTCGCGCCCGCGCACACCCTTGACCAGATCGGCGACCTCGGGGAACGGCTTGCCCTCGGCCTCGGCAGCGACGACGGCCTGCGAGATCTCGTTCTTGGCGACCCGCGCGGTGTTGCGATAGGTCCGGAAGATCAGGTCGGTCGAGCGTTCGTCGCCTGCGACCATCGCGTCCTTGAAAGCCTGGTGGATCGGGGCTTCGACCGTGGCGGTAAAGCGCGTCCCCATGTTGATCCCGTCGGCCCCCAGCGCCAGCGCAGCGGCAAGACCGCGCCCGTCGCCGAACCCGCCGCTGGCGAGCATCGGGATCTTGACCTTGTCGGCTGCAGCCGGGATCAGGATCAGGCCGGGAATATCGTCTTCACCCGGATGACCGGCGCATTCGAACCCGTCGATGCTGATCACGTCGACCCCGGCGCGCTCGGCCGAGAGCGCGTGGCGGACCGCAGTGCATTTGTGCAGGATGGTGATGCCGTGCGGCTTCATCATTTCCCACAGCTCGCGCACGGCCGGGGTTCCGGCGGTCTCGACGATCTTGATCCCGGCATCGATGATTGCCTGGGTATAGGCCTTGTAATCGGGCGGATTGATCGTCGGGAACACGGTCATGTTCACCCCGAACGGCTTGGCTGTCATGCCCTTGCAGCGCTCGATCTCGGAAGCGAGGGCTTCGGCGCTCGGCTGGGTCAGACCGGTGATGATCCCCAGCCCCCCGGCGTTGGAAACCGCGCTCGCCATTTCGGCCGTGCCGACCCACTGCATCCCGCCCTGGACGATCGGATGCTCGATCCCGAGCAGTTCGGTTATGCGGGTCTTGATAGCCACCAATGGCCTCCTCTCAACATTGCTTTGAGTCGGCGTTTAACCGATCAGTTAAATTTGGCAATCACCCATTCGCATCGACCGGCTTTCAGTCATCGATATTGCGCAGGAAGGTCTCGGGCAGGAACAACAGCCCCGCGACCACGGTCAGTCCCGCGACGACGATCGGATACCACAGGCCGTAATAGATATCCCCGGTCGCCGCGACCATCGCGAAGGCGGTGGTTGGCAGGAATCCGCCGAACCAGCCGTTGCCGATGTGATAGGGCAGCGACATCGAGGTGTAGCGGATCCGGCTCGGGAACAGCTCGACCAGCAGCGCGGCGATCGGGCCGTAGACCATGGTCACCAGCACCACGAGCCAGAACAGAATCGCGACGACCCTGGGCTTGTCGATTTGCGCCGGGTCGGCCTTGGCGGGATAACCGGCGGCGACCGTTGCAGCGGATATGCGCGCGCCATAGGTCTTGAGATCACCGGCAGCCACCGATGTCTGGCCGACGTTGATTTCCCCCGCGCCGTAGTCTTCGGTGCGATAAGGGATGCCGGCTTTGGCCAGCGTCGATTTGGCGATATCGCAGCCGCTCTGATCGAACTTGTTCTTGCCGACGGGATCGAACTGGAACGAGCAGGTCGCTGGCGAAGCAAAGACCGTGACCGGCGCCTTGACCTGCGCCGTTGCCAGCGCCGGATTAGCAGCCTCCGTCAGAGCCTTGAACGCCGGAAAATAGGTAAGCACCGCCAAGGCACACCCGGCCAGGATGATGTATTTCCGCCCGATCCGGTCGGACAGCCAACCGAACAGCACGAAGAACGGCGTCCCCAAGGCGAGCGCAATTGCGATCAGCACGTTGGCGGTCGCGCCATCGACCTTGAGGGTCTTCTCAAGGAAGAACAGCGCATAGAACTGCCCGGTGTACCAGACCACCGCCTGCCCCGCGACCGCGCCGAGCAGGGCAATCAGCACCCATTTGCCGTTGCGCCACTGCCCGAACGCCTCGGTCAGCGGGGCCTTAGAGGTGGTGCCCTCGTCCTTCATCTTCTGGAACACCGGGCTTTCGGCGAGTTGCATCCGAATCCACAGCGACACGCCGAGCAGCACGATCGAGACCAGGAACGGCACCCGCCAGCCCCAGTCCTTGAATGCTTCCTCGCCCAGCAGCGTGCGCGTGCCGATCACCACCAGCAGCGCCGCGAACAGCCCAAGCGTGGCGGTGGTCTGGATGAAGCTGGTGTAGAGCCCGCGTTTGTCGTTCGGTGCGTGCTCGGCCACATAGGTCGCCGCACCGCCGTATTCGCCGCCCAGCGCCAGACCCTGCAGCAGCCGCATCAGCACCAGCATGACCGGCGCCGCGACGCCGATGCTGGCATAGCTCGGCAGCAGGCCGACCACGAAAGTCGAAAGCCCCATCAGCCCCATCGTGACCAGGAAGGTATTCTTGCGCCCGACCATGTCGCCGATCCGGCCGAACACCAGCGCGCCAAACGGCCGCACGGCGAACCCGGCGGCAAAGGCCGCGAGCGCGAAGATGAACCCGGTGGTCTCGTTCACCCCCGAAAAGAACTGCGCCGAAATGATCGTGGCGAGCAGCCCGTAGAGATAGAAATCGTACCATTCGAACACCGTGCCGAGCGACGAGGCGATGATCACCTTCCGCTCGCTCTGCGTCGCCGCATGGTGCTTTGGCAGCGCTGCTTCGCTCATGTGTTTCCCCTCCACTGGTTATACCCCACCCAAGATTCGTCATTGCGAGGAGGCGAAGCCGACGAAGCAATCCAGGAGCGGAGCAAACCGCCCTGGATTGCCGCGCTGCGCTCGCAATGACGAAGCTGGTAACGGAGCGGCACTTGCCGCGAGTTGTGGCTTGCGCTTTAGTCCAAGGCAAGGGCAAGGCGGGCCAGAGGAGTCTTGAGCATGGGTGAGGCAGTCTATCCGGTTCCGGCAGAGTGGGCGGCGAACGCGCTGGTCGACGAGGCCGGTTATCACGCGATCTATGCCCGCTCGGTCGAGGACCCCGAGGATTTCTGGCGCGAGGCGGCGCAGCGGCTCGACTGGATCAAGCCGTTCACCAGAGTGAAAAACACCAGCTTCGCCGAAGCCGACTTCAGGATCGAATGGTTCGCCGACGGCTCGCTCAACCTCTGCGCCAATGCGCTAGACCGGCATCTGGAGACACGCGGCGAGCAGATCGCGATCCTGTGGGAGCCAGACAATCCAGCGGATGCCAGCCGGGCGATCAGCTACCGCGAATTGCACACCGAGGTCTGCCGGTTCGCCAACCTGCTCAAGGCGCGCGGGGTCCAGAAGGGCGACCGCGTTACCATTTACCTACCGATGGTCCCCGAAGCCGCAGTCGCCATGCTGGCCTGCGCGCGGATCGGGGCGATCCACTCGATCGTCTTCGCCGGGTTCAGTCCCGAGGCGCTGGCCGGGCGGATCATCGACTGCGACAGCAGCGTGGTCCTGACCGCCGACGAAGGCCTGCGCGGGGGCAAGACGGTGCCGCTCAAGGCCAATGTCGATGCCGCGCTGGCGCAGTGCCCGGGGGTTTCGACCGTGGTAGTGCTCAAGCGCACCGGGGCCGCCGTGCCGGCCGTGGCGGGTCGCGATATCGACTGGCATGACAGTGTCGCCGCACAATCGGCCGACTGCCCGCCGCAGGAAATGAACGCCGAGGACCCGCTGTTCATCCTCTACACCTCGGGTTCGACCGGCAAGCCCAAGGGCGTGCTGCACAGCACCGGCGGCTATGCGGTCTGGGCCTCGATCACCCACGAATACGTGTTCGATTACCGGCCCGGCCAGATTTACTGGTGCGCCGCCGATGTCGGCTGGGTCACCGGGCATTCCTATGTGGTTTACGGCCCCTTGATGAACGGTGCGACCACGGTGATGTTCGAAGGCGTGCCCAACTGGCCCGATCCCAGCCGGTTCTGGCAGGTGGTCGACAAGTTCCAGGTCGAGATCTTCTACGGCGCGCCCACGGCCCTGCGCGCCTTGATGCGCGAAGGCGATGACTGGGTCACCAAGACCAGCCGCTCATCGCTGCGACTGCTTGGCTCGGTGGGCGAGCCGATCAATCCCGAGGCGTGGGAATGGTATTACCGGGTCGTCGGCGAGCAACGCTGCCCGATCGTCGATACCTGGTGGCAGACCGAAACCGGCGCAGCGATGATCACCCCGCTGCCCGGCGCGACCCCGATGAAGCCGGGTTCGGCCAGCCGCCCGTTCTTCGGGGTCAAGCCGGCCCTGCTCGACAGCGAAGGGCACCTGCTCGAAGGCGCGACCGATGGCTGCCTGGTCATCACCGATAGCTGGCCCGGCCAGATGCGCACCGTCTGGGGCGATCACGAGCGGTTCTTCCAGACCTATTTCAGCACCTTTCCGGGGTACTATTTCACCGGCGACGGGTGCCGCCGCGACGAGGACGGCTATTACTGGATCACCGGGCGGATCGACGACGTGATCAACGTCTCGGGCCACCGGATGGGGACCGCCGAGATCGAGAGCGCGCTGGTCGCCCATGCCAAGGTCGCCGAAGCCGCGGTGGTCGGCATGCCGCACGAGATCAAGGGCCAGGGCATCTATGCCTTCGTCACCACCAACGCCAATGTCGAGCCCGACGAGGCGCTGCGCAAGGAGCTGGTCGCCTGGGTCCGCAAGGAGATCGGCCCGATCGCCACGCCGGATGTGATCCAGTTCGCTCCCGGCCTGCCCAAGACCCGCTCGGGCAAGATCATGCGGCGGATCCTGCGCAAGATCGGCGAGAACGACGTGTCGAACCTCGGCGATACCTCGACCCTGGCCGATCCTTCGGTGGTCGATCACCTGCTGGCGAACCGGCCGGGAGCTTAGGCCCGCTCTGCCCACCGGCATGCGATTTGCCCCGGTTTGCTCCAGACTTGGTTTGGCCAAGGGTTAGCCGGGTGACGGAGCTTGCGGAGGAGCGTCCTGAACTTCAGGCGCGATCCACCAGCCTTTCCAGGCGCGCGGAACTTGGCCTTGATCCAGTTCGGGTCTCAGCCGCAAAGCCAGGAACAGCGCTTCCAGGCGGTTGTCCGGCGCGCGCGGGGGGTGATCGAAAAACGCTGCGATGGCAGTTAGAAATTCGCGCTTGCGATCCGAATCGGCGACCAGCGAGGTTCCGGTCGCCCGGGCCACCGCGACGTCGCGCAGCCCCAGCAAGCCATGCCGGTCGTCGCCATTGAGTCCGGCAAAGTCGGGCGGCGGCAGGCGCACCGCCCGGGCCGCATCGGCCAGTCTCGCAAGGCGCCATTGCCCAACCGCCCACAGCGCCGCCATCCGGACCCGCCAGTCGGTATCGGCCAGTCCGGCCGCGGTCAGCGCTTCGCTCAAACCGGGATCGGGTGGGACCGGCTGGGCCAGCAAGGTGGCCAGCATGATCCAGCGGGTCTCGGCATTGCCCGCCGATGCCGGAGCCTTGGCTGGCGGAACCGTTAGCAGATTGGCCAGAGCCTCGGTCGGCGATGGTGCGATCCGGCCCCCGGCCTGCTCGGCCAGCAGCGCCGCCAGCAGCCCCGCCCCCGCGCCGCGGACTTCGACCCAGGCTGGCTCTCCGCGCGGGGCGTGCCAATCGAGCTCGAGCCCGAGATCAGGCTGGCGAGTCCACGATGCGAACTCAGGCGGATCGTTCGGCTGGGGCAGCGCATCGGGATCGCGAGTCAGGCCTGATTGCTCCAACAAGGGAGCAAGTTCACGCCATCGGACTTCCAGCAACAAGATTTCTTCCGGCTTCTGGGAACAAGCGATGCGCCCGAGCCGAAAATCAGGATCTGCGAAGACTACGGTCGGTACCAGTGGCCTCAGCACAAACGCTGCATTCGCCAGCAATTCAGACAGGCTTGGCAGTCGCTCTAACCCGCTTTCGGAATATTCCAGTGCGATAGCTTCCAGTGCCGCCTGGCACGCCTCGACCTGCTTGACCGATCCGCGAGCGGGTTCGATCTGCGCCCCTCCGTCCTCCGGCAATGCAACAAATGCGGCAGTATGTCCTTGCGAATCAAGGACGAAAGCGGCGGGATTCCGGCGAAATGCTTGATCCAGCGCCCAAAGAAAGGTCGCGAGGGAAAATGGCTGACTATCTTGTACTTCGTTCAAGCAATCGTCGAAACGATCCGCTGGACCGTCCCCAAGTGTCAGACCTGCTTCTTTCCACCAGCCCATGATAGCTACCTGCAAGGATCGTGCATTGAAGCATAAGCCTCGATTTGATCGTCCCGGATCGCATGTACATCATTTATGAGTGGGGATGCCGGATTCTCCTTCGACAATCCGCCGTTTTGACGGATGAAGTGTTCCTCCCAGATCGCAGTTTCATAAGCATCCCAGTCACCGCTCGCGACCTCTCTGATGCTGTGGGTCTCAGCGGTCCAGTTGACGCCTTCCAGTTGTTTGGAATCGGACCGCAAGTGCGCGCCGAAGCGCGTTCCAATCGGACTGACTGTTTTACCGACGTAGAGTATCACATTGGGATTATCGTCGGCAAATACCACGTAAATTCTGGTCGGACGTCGCACATTGCTGGCCCAGCCCGATGTCGCCTTGTCACCCGGGCCGTTGTGAACCTGAACTCCCGCCTTGCCGACATGGAAGATGTGTTCAACTGCAACAATCAGATTGCGGGTCGCAAAGGACTCCGGCCTTACCTTGATCTCGGCAACCTTGATTGCGCCATCGATACACTGAAGCGAAAGCCCTGGATAAAGCAGTCGAGCAGGGCGCCATTCCGAATCTGCGCCTGCCGTGCGGAATCTGTGATTGCGGGTAGCACGCAACAATTCCCCGCTTTCGAGCTTGATATCGACGCAGTGAAGCGCCGCGCCGCAACAGACCGCTTCCACCCGCGCCGTTTGTCCGAGGGAAATATCCACCCAGTCGTCCTGCTGAATGTCCTCGATATTCTGAAGCCTGCCACCCACGTGGACCGGTGTGCCAAATGCCAGGCATGGCAGGCGCAAAGGATCACCAAGATTGTTCGGATTGCTGGGGTCGAACAGTCTGGACGAGCGCCATTTTGTTTCAAGTTCCGCGCGACGAGCCTCAGCCGTTGCTATCTGCGTTTCGAGATCCCCGATAAGCCTTTGCCGCATCGGCTCCATCGCTTGCGCCGCAAGTGCCGCTTCATGCAGAATTCTCGGGATCGAGTCGGGACCATGCGACGCAACGAGTCGCATGATGGGCTCGTATCCCGCAGTCATTACATCAATGGCCAACTCTGGGCGATTATTTGCGATGTGATCGTAGGCCCTCCGGAGTATATCCATCTGCTGAGCAGGCAAGCGCCGCGCTCCGGCCCCTTCAACAAAATGGATAACCAGGTTTTCCAGTTCGGTAAGTGGTCGCGATATTCCATCCTTCTGGGCGTTCAAGGCAGCAAGGTCGGCATCAGCATTGAGCAATTGCGTCCGAATATCGCGCGCAGAAGCGATCTCAGCGGCGCGCAGGGCGGCAGCCGTCGGGTCTTCGACTGCAATCTTGCGCCCCGGTTTCGCCGCGACATAGCCGCGCTCGGGCGCTTCCGCACCCAGCCCGAACCGCTCGCGTTCGTAGGCAAGCTGGCGCTGCAGGCCGGCGATCTCCTCTTCGACCAGTGCCCGGCGGCGCGGGTCGAGCCCGTGCTCGGACAGCCGCAGCATCCGCTCTTCGATGATCCGGGGCAGCTTGGCGACCTCGAGCGAGGCCTCCCAGCGACCGCGTTCGCGTGGGCTGACCAGATCGATCCCCAGCGCCCGCCCCAGATCGACCAGCAGCAACCGTGCCTGACCGGCGACGCCAGCATAGCGGCGCATCGTATCGACCGTGGCGACGTGATTGTGAATGTCCGCCGCACGGGCGTTCGGGCCGACTTGCAGGCTGACCCCGACGATGTTGCCGTCGGCGTCGCGGTGCGGCACGGCGCGCACCTCGTCGAGCCCGAAATCGGGGCTGTTGACCACCTCGACCGCAACCCGGTTGCGCAGCCGGGGCGGCAGCGAGTCTGCCGGATTGACCGTGCGGCCGCCGGTGCCGGGCGCGACCACCTGCCTGACCTCGGCCGCCATCCCGCGCAGGGCCGAGGGCGGCGCGCCTTCGACCATCACGATCACCGCCTGCCCATCGCGGACATAGACCATGGCATCGCCCGGGTTGCCGCGATTGAGCGCGCGGAACTCGGCTGGATCGACGTGCAGGATCTGTACATCGGCGATCGCCGCGCGCTCGCGCGGCGGCACTTCCGACAGAAGCGACCGTCGCGCTTCGCGGGTTGCCTCGCGCACGGCATCGGCACGGGCACTGTCGGCCGCCTGCCGGGCCTCGACCTGGGCGGTGAACTCGCTGCGGGTTCCGCCGGGGTTCTGGTCCTGCCAGATCCTGAACTCGCGGGCACGCGCCTCGATCGCGGTATGCTGCGGCGGGACCACGAACCGGCTGACCCCGGCGTGGACCACCGCGCTGGCCCCGCCCATGATTACCCCGTTCTTGAGATTTTCCAGGCTGCCTTCCCACACGCCGCGCGCCATGTTCCCGGCGAAATTGCCGTGCCGCCAGTTCTGCTCGTTCATCAGGTTGGCGGTGATCACTGTCGGTATCGCCCGGCCGACATCTTTGAGCTGTTCGACCGCGAAATCGCGGCCAGTGGTGATCACCCGCCCGGCAAAGCGCCGCGCGGCCGAGCCGCGTACCCCGGTGGCCACGGCTTGCTCGGCCGCGGTCGCCGTGACCCGCTGGGCTGCTGCGCGAAAGCCGTTTCGCAGCCCCATACGCGCGACTTCGCGGGCCTGTGCCCCGGCGTTGCGGATCATCACCCCGGCATTGCGCGCAAAGTTGCCGACCCCGCCCTTGAACAGCCCGAGGGTCGCCATGGTAACGGCCAGATCGACCACGCCGACCGCGATATCGGTGCCAATTTCCTCGGCGCCATAGGCCCCGCCCTTGATCGCGGCCTTGGCCGCCATGCCCGATATCGTGCCGAGCAGCGATCCGGCGATCGCGATCACCGCCGGCAGCGCGGTCCCGCCCGAGACCACCGACACCACCACCCCGGCCACGATCGCGATCGCGCCGATGACATATTGCAGGATCGTGGTAATCGTATCGGCGAAGCTATCGACCCGCGACCGCTGCGCCTCGATCGCATTGCCGGTATTGCTGACGCGCTGATCGAAGGCGGCGGCGAGGTTGGCGCGGCGTTCCGGCGCCAGGTTCGGATCGTCGAGTTCGGCCGACATCGCTTCCAGTTCGCGCAGCGCACGATGCGATTCAGTCGACTCCGCCCGTGAGGCATCCGCACCCAGGAACCCGACCGATCCCTCATCGCGCTCGAGCCGGCGGCGCAGATCGCTGACCCGGGCGGCAGTGGTCTGCGGCGCGCCGTTATCATAGAGATCGACCAGATCATCCTCTTCGCGCCCGCTGGTGTCGCCCTGGATCGCTGCGCGCAGCGTTTCGCCTGGATGATCGCGTTGCCAGCGCCGGTCGAGTTCCTCCATTTCGGCGCGCGACAGCCCTTCCATGCCACCGCGCAGCTCGCCCATGTCGGTGCCGACCCCCTCGATCCCGAACTGGACCCTGGCATAGGCCCAATCGAGCCGGCGCTCGCGCCTGGCTCCGGGATCGCGGGCGTCGCGGCGCATGATCTCGATCCGCCCCCGCGCATCGCTGAGCGCCCCGCCCGCACCGAACGTGTTGTTCGACATGGTCGAGGTGATCATGTCGTCGAGGGTGATCCCGTAACGGTCCTGCAGCCGGGCATCGAGCCGCGCGGTGCTGGCGCGGGCATTGTCGAAGGCGATATCGCCGAGCCGCGCATCGGTCTCGCGCTGCAGCTCCATCCGCCGGTCCATGACTGCCCGTTCGGTCAGCGGCGTTCCCGCTGCCCGCGCCAGGGCTGTTTCGCGGCGGATCGTGGCATCGACCCCGGCCCGCAGTTCCGGCCCGTGATCGAGCTGGGCGCGGTCCATGCCGCGGGTGAACTGGGCCCGGACCACCCCGCCCATGACCTCATCATCGGCGTAGACCCCGCGCCGCTCGGCATCCATCCGTCCGGCGTCGATCGCTTCGGGGTTGTTGTTGGCAAAGCCCTGAAGCATGTCGCGATTGCCGCGATCCAATGCGAAGGTATAGCCAACCGCATTCTCCAGCGTCGTACCGGAACCCCAGTTGTAGTTGGAAACGCCCGAGAAATGCGTGCCGAAACTGGCATCGAGCGCGCCGTTGCGGCGGGCTACTTCGGCGTCGAACTCGGCTGCGGTCCAGTTGTTGCGCCGCGCCTCGGCCATGGCCTCGGTGCGGATCCGCTCGTAGACTGCCGAGGCTGCTCCGGCATCGCGGCCCCATCCGCCGCGCAGCGCATAGTCCATTTCATAGGCGTTGGCGTCGTCCACGCGCCCTTCGTTGAGCGCCCGGGCCTGCCCCAGTTCCGAACCCGACAAATCGCCCGAAAGCACCGTGTCGAGCGATTCCCCATACCGGTCGATATAGACCTGGTTGGCCCGTTGCCGCGCGGCGACGCGCTGGTCCTCGGGCAAGTTGTTGAGGATGCGCAGCGCCTCCATGATCTGCGCTTCGTTGGTGCCGGGACCCCAGACCGCATCGTGGATTGCTTCGGCGGCGGCTGCGCCAGGATCCCCGTTCATCAAGTCCTGCGCGCGACGCCATTCATCGCCGGACAGCTCGCTGTCGAGGTGGCGATAGAGCGCGTTTTCACCATGCTGGCTGTTGTAATGCTTGGTGACCGCTTCGAGCTCGATCGGCCTGAGGCTTTCGAGCTGGCGATAGATCGTTGCCTCGTCAGTGCCGATCTTGTCTTCGCCGGCACTGTAGATGGCGTTCGACCGCTCGCTGGCACTGAAGCTTGAATTCTTGGCCTTCGCCGCGAATTCGACCGCTGCCCAGGCCGCGTTCGGCAAGGCGTGGAGCTGGGTCTCGACCTCGGTCTCGATCGCGGTCTTTTCCGCGTCGCGCTGGCGGTTGAAGAGGTTGTCCGCCATCGTCGCGAGGAAATCCGGCGTGCGCGTGGTCGAGACGATGCTGACCACGAAGTCCCGCTTCTGGCCGTCGCTCATCCGCGCATAGCCCGCAGCCTGAGCGGCATCGGCGTTGATCGCGGCCTCGGCACTGGTGCGGATTTCCTGCAGTTCGCGCTGCAGCTCCAGCCGCGCCAGGCGCGCCTCGGTCTCGGCCCAGGTGTTGGCGGTGTCGTGCGCGTTCTCGGCCCAGCGGTCGAGGTTGGTCACCGCGTCGGTCCACCACTGCTCGCTCGCCCCGTCCTGGGTACTGCCCCAGGTCCGCAAGTCGCGGAACGCTGCTGCCCCTTCGGCTTCGACATCGCTGACATTGCGGGCGATCGTCGCGGTAACATCCGCCCGCATCTGGCGCACCGCGGTAGTCGCCTCGCGAACCCGGCGATCCTTCCATTCGCGGGCCCGGTTGATCGCCGCGCTCACCACGCGGCGCGCCCGGTTGAGCTGGTCCGGATCGGTCGGCGGGGTCTGGCCCGGTGCCAGATTGTTGGCTTGCTGAGCCGAGATCTCGTCGGCGACCACGGCCAGCTCATAGGCTGAGGTCAAACGGGTCAGCCCGCTGTCCAGCAACCGGTGGCGCTCACGTTCCTGCAAGCGGAACCCGGCGATGGCTTCGGATACCTTGGCCTGGATCCGCTGGACGGTGGCCTCGGCGATCTGGCGAAAGCCTGGACGCGGAGCCGGACGCGCGGCGGCGGCCCGGCGGCGCGCCTCGGCCCCGCTGCCCCGGGCCGCCGCTGCATCGGCCATTCGGGTCGAGGCCGAAGAACCGGCGGCAGCGGTCCGGTTGGCCGTCGCCTCGATCTCGGCCGCAGTGCGCCCCTCGGCCGCATCACGCAGCGCAGTCCGCCGCGCGGTCACCGCAGTGTCGAGGATCGCGCCCGCTGCGCCCATGACCCGTGCGGTGGCGGTGATGCGGTCGCTCAAGCGGGTCTGGAGCCCTTCGCGCATCGTGCTGCCCAGATTGCTGAGCGGAGCATGCTGCGTGCTGTTGAGCGCCCCGTTGGGATATTCGGGCATGTCGCGCTTGACCTCGCGCAGGATCCGTCCGGCATTCTCCGCCGGATCGGCCATGATCCGCGCCAGCACCGTCGCGAACAGTTGCTGCTCGGCCACGGTGACATCGGCAGCGGGTAGCGGCGGGGTCGAGATCGTAAGCGGAGCGGGCACGACCGGGGCCGGCGGCACCCCGTCCACACTGGCGGGCGGCGGGGCCAGCAAGGCGCTGCGCAGGGCCAGCAGGCGCGCCCGATCCGCTCCGGGCGGGGCCTCACCGGGAACCGCCGGATCACCTTCGCGCGACAGGCCGGCCGTATCCATGGCCGGCTCGCCGAGCAGGATCAGACGGCGGTCGGCCTCGCTGACCCGCTGGTCCGGGACAACCGGCATGTGCCCGCCGGGGCTTGCTTCGACCGCAGCCAGGCTTTGTTCGGGCAGCAGCCGCGCGGCCACCCCCTCGATCCGCTCGGTCGCCGGCCGGATGGGATCTTCGATATTGGCGAAGCTCGGTTCGACCGTTGGAACCGGCGGTGGACCCGGAATACGCCGCACCGCGCCGCGCCGCGCCGGGCTGGCGCTGACCCGGCCGGTCGGCCCGGCCGTAACCGGGGCCGCTCCTCCGCCGCCACCGCCGCGGCGCGGAGCCGCACCGCCGCCGCCCGGCGCAGCGATGGTCCGGGCGGTAGCGGTAGCACCGGCGACGGCAGCATCGGCCGTCGGAGCGACCGGGGTGGCGACCGGAGCCGGACCTTGATCGTCATTCGCGGCAGCGGCCGGGGTCAGCGGTGCCGGTGGATCGCGCGCACCGGTCGCTGGCGCGTGGGGTGGCGGTTCGGTCGAACCGCCCGGGCCGGTGCCATCCTCGGCCGCCAGTGCAGCGTCAGGCTGCGGTTCGGCCGGATCTGCCGGATGCGGACGATCGGGATCCGGTGGTGCCGTCGGTTCTGCCTGCGCAGCCGCACCAGGCCCGCCGTGTTCGCCAATCTCATCGCCGGATTGAAACGCCGCATGATCCGAGAGCAGCGTCGACACCGCGCGATTGCCGATCGTCCCCTGCGCCGCCCGGATCGCATCCGCGACCGGCGACGAGGATGCAATCAACCCGTGTTGAGCGCCGGTCGCGCTGCCCGTGGTCAGCAAGCGCATGACATAGCCGGAGGTTATCCGGCGACCCGCTGTGGCCGGGGCAGGATCGGCCGCCGGCGCTGTCCCGGCTCGGTCGCTGACGCGCGGCGGACGGGTGGCCATTGCCGCCTACCGGGCCTGCGCCAACCTGCCGAAATCCGCGGCGATCGGCGAACGTCCGGTCTTGGCCAGTTCGCGTTCAATGGCGCGGAGCAGGTGGCGCATGCCGATCGGCCGTTCGTCGGCGGCCGCAAAATAGGCCGCGGCCAGCACGGCATTGCGGATCGAACCCCCGGAAAGATCGAACAGTTCAGCGAGTGCGCGCAGATCGAGATCGGGCTCACAGGCAGCGCTGGCCGGCAAGGCCCGCTGCCACAACTGTTCGCGCAGCGCCGGATCGGGCAACGGAAAGTTGATCGTATGCGTCAACCGGCGGGCAAAGGCTTCATCCATGTTACCCGGCAAATTGCTCGCCAGGATCACCAGACCTTCATGGCTTTCGACCCGTTGGAGCAGATAGGCGACAGTGAGATTGGCATAGCGATCGTGCGAATCGCTGACTTCGGTGCGGTTGCCGAACAGCACGTCGGCCTCATCGAACAACAGCGCCACCCCGGCATCCGCCGCGGCATCGAACAATCGGTCGATCTGCTTTTCGGTCTCGCCGATGTACTTGTCGAACACCGTCGCAAGGTTGGCGCGGTAGAGGTCGATCTGCGCCGCCTCCGCCACGATCCCCGCAGCCATGGTCTTGCCGGTCCCGGAACTTCCGGAAAACAGCGCCAGGCAATGCCGGGCCTGCGGGTTCGATGCGCCGAACCCCCATTCGCCGATCACTTTTGGCCAATGCGCAACAAAGGCGGTCAGTTCGGCGAGTTGCCGATCGACCGCTTCGGGCAACAGCAATTCATCCCGGTCCCAGCGGTGCGGAAGGGCCTGCAACACGGCCGGCAACCGCCGCCGCGAGCGATCACGTGCAAGCGGGTCAAGCAGTGCGGGATCGACCGCGCGCAAGCGGCCGATTTCATGCGGGCCAAGCCGGGTGGTCCAGGCCAGCCGGGTCGCTTGCTCGGCGCGCGCGTCACCCAGGGCACGCCGCCACCAGTTTAGCCGGTCGAGGGCGTGACTTTCCGGCATGGCAATCCGCACAATCGCGTCGCGTTGGCGAAGTGTTCCCAGATCAAGCGTCCGCGGCGGAGCCGAAATAAACAACCGGACCCCAAGTCCAAGCAGGCCATCGATCAGCGCCTCGGCCTGGCCAAGGGCGGCGGTATCGCTCACTTCCACCAGCAGCGCACGCGCAGAGATCCGCGCTTCCCGCGCCAAGCGGCGCGCCAGCGCGGCGGGATCGGGTTCGATCGCAGCCAGCTGTTCGAACCCGGCCCATAGCAAACCCAAGCCTGACCGAGCGGCTGCCCGCGCCGCCAGCGCGCGCTGGCCAAGGTCCGGACGACCTTCGAATAGCAGGCAACTGGCCTCGGGAAGCGGAATATCCAGCAGGTCGGGGGCCCAGTCCTCCTCCACGTCGACCACGATCGCCAGGCCGTTCGCCAGCTGCGGGTCGACCTCTTCCAGCTGCGCGGTCAACGCGAACAACACCCGGTCATCGATGCCGATGCTGCGATCGGCCAGCGGGCGGGCGGCTTCACCTGGATCGAACCGGATCATCCCCAGGGCAAGCAATGGAGAATCGGCGGCAAAACAAGCGAGCGCAGCGAACCGATCGCCCGCACCAAGCAACTCGATCAGCAAGCCCGGGGTCGGCAAACGGCGGGTCATGTCGTTATGGGCGAAGGCAAAGGCGATCTGGTAACGGCTCTCAAAGCTGCAGGCTGCCACCGCAAGCAAGACGTCGCGCTCGAACCCGGTCAGGTCGCAGCGCGCGGCGATGGCGTAAAGCGGCGGCGACCGGCCCGCCGTTACCCGCCCGTTGATGATCGCGCGCAGCCGGTCAGGTGGCCAGGCCTGCCCGGGCCGCTCGGCCAGTTCGGCCAGGACGGCACCCTCGTCGCAAGCGAGGCCGCGCGTCGGTCGTTCGTCGAACCGGCCTTGGTCGCGGCGGCGCTGGATCAGATCGGCCAGGCGCGCATCAAGCCAGCGGAACTCGGCCTCGAGATGCTCCCCCGGGCTGGCGAACGGTTGCGATGGCAGGGTGTCGAGGCGCATCAGCCGGGACCAGCCAGCTGGATCAGGAATCGCCGTCCGGAACCGCAGTTTACCGAAGTCCCGCCCATGCCGGACATGCGCAACACCAGATCGAGCGGGGCGCGAGGCAAGACGATCACGCCAGGATCGCCCGGCAGGAGCCGCCCCCAACCGGTCAACAGGTTGACGCTGAGCCAATGCGCACTCGACCGTTCGAGCCCGCCAAGCCTGCGCGCCAGGTCGGCATAGGCGAACCTGGCCAGCACAGCCCATAACCGATCGTGCCGACGCGCGGCACCAAACCAGGTGAAGTCCTGCACCGGATCGCGGGCATCTCCGGCTGGAGCGCCCGGTCGGGAACCGGTCGCTTCGGCGGCTCGGCGGCATTCGCGGGCCGTGCCCAGCGCCAGCCAGTCCTCGGTTTCACGGTCTTGCAGCAGCCAGCTTGCGCCCAGCCGCCGTAGCGACGGCACGACCGGGCGCGGTGCACGCCAGTCTTGCCAGTGCGCCAGCAGCCGCCTGGGCCAGTCGGTATCGGCAGCAACGGGCTGTTCGCCCTCGCCCGGAGCATGGTCAGCCAGCCGGTGGAGCGCCGGATCGCTCCAGGCCGCCTTGCGGTCCGGTCCGGCCAGCGCCGCGGCCAAGGTCAGCCGGGCTGCACCGGGGTTGGCACGGGGCGGAAACAGCGCTTCCAAACCCATTTCAACCACCGAACGCCACAGCAGGAACACCCCGGCGTGGGCGGTGTCGATCACTTCCGCTGCCAGGTCTGCCGGGTCGCTGCGGCGCTCGGCCGACCTGTCAGCAGGTTCCGCGCCTGCCGCTGGCTTCGGGAATTTCGGGCCGGACCCCGCCCGCTGTGGAGCACCAAGAGCCTGCGGATCAGGCCCCGGGGAACCGGAACGGACTGGCACGACCCGAAGCGCTGATTGCTGCTGCAAGATGTGCCTGCGGACCTCGACCTCGGCCGGCAATGCGGCACTCCCATCGGTGGCGATCGCCCTGGCGATGGCCAGCAGGGCCTGCGAATGCGGCTTGCCGGCAAAGGCCGTGGCTGGCTCGCTAGTCTGGGGGGCGAAGGCGACACTAGCCTGGCCCTGCGCTTGCATCCGGGCAGCCCGCAGCAAGGCTGGCCACGCGGCGCGCGCACCAGGTTCGCCGATCCGCGCGACCAGATCGGCCAGCTGGGCGTCGGTGCTCGACACCAGCGTATCGAACCCGGGCGTGAGGTCACGCGTGACGGGGTCGAGCATGTGCCGGCCCGCAAGGTCGCCGCCGTCGATGCCACGGGGGCGGGGGATGCCTTTACCGGCGCGCTGCTCGCGCAGCTGGCGCGTGGCCACGCGCTCAGCGACGCGGCGCGCTTCGCCAATGCCGCCGCCGGGCTTTCCACCCTCGGCTATGGCGCCATTGCGCCCTTGCCGCACCGGCCCGCCGTGGAGGCCTTTCTGGCCTCCGCCGATTGATCTGGATCAAGGCCCCGCGCACGCCCCGCCGCGACATTGCATCGGAATGTCCAGGAACCACCTCTTGATGTCCGAGCACGCCGTGAGTGAGAAACCGAGCCCGCTGGCGCGCAACCCGCTGGACATGATCGCCAGCGCCCATGCCGTGCAGGTCGAGATGTGCGACGCCATGGAGCGCATCGCCGACGGGGCGAGCGGGTTTGTCTATTACGTTTCGGTAGCCGGCGTGACCGGCGCTGGCGTCGGCGTCATCGTCGAGTGCGAAGGCGGCTACGTCGTCGTGCCGAACTACTCCGGAGCCATCGCCTACGACAAGGAAGGCAAGCAGATCAAGGAATGGAAAGGGGCCGAAGACCACTTCAAAAACTTCATCAGCGCCTGCCGCACCCGCAACAAGGACGACCTCAACGCCGACATCCTCGAAGGCCACCTCTCCAGCGCCCTCTGCCACACCGGCAATATTTCCTATCGTCTC
>CALCQB010000313.1 GCA_937897535.1 uncultured Novosphingobium sp.
ACCGTAATCCAGAACCAGGTTCGAAAGCTGACCATTGGGCACAAACGGTGTAGCGACTGCGTGAGTCACACCACCAAACCTGAAGGCCACAACAGGGAGACTGGTAAAACCTGAACTGCCATTATTGACGACAACGCCTGTCACTTTCCCTGCGGAAACAGTCGCGGTCGCAACAATTGATGGATCAGCCACAGGCGTGGCCGCGCCAATACCTGTCCCAGCGCAGAACCCAGCCGCCCCTAACCATGGCACAAGACAAATCGCCAACCTTCGGTGACTGGCACCAAGCAGCGGTCCTACTGCCTCCCGCCCCGCCGTCTGACTTGCAGCGCAGGGTCGGCCCTTCCACCAGCAAGTGCCCCTCCGCCGTGGGCCCCACAGTTCTCCCCAAGAGCGCCGCAAGTGCATCGCGGGATTCCCTCCCGCTGATTGAAGGACAGGGCTGATTGTCCCGGCATGTTTCGTCAATCTCGCGCGCAGCTATCCCCGCAAGGCGGACCCTAGGGCCTTCGGCGCACCAAATAGGCCCGTCGCCGTCCCAAACCCGGATGGGGGTGCAGTCAAAGGTCTGTCCTTCGGGGACCACAAGTGCGGCGGCTAGGAAAGCTAGGATCGTCACCGCCGGTAAGGTTCGCAACCGATGCCGTCGCCGTCCCTGTCCAAGTGTGGCCCATAGCCTGGGTCTCCTCGACGCACCGGGGCGGCACCAGCTGCGCGAGCTTCGGCGCAGTTACGAAATGCACCGGTTGGGCTGGCACTAAACCGCTGTGGCTGCTGTGAGGTACGCGGCGGGGTGCTGCCCCCTCGGTGGCAATGATAGTCGCCGGTCTTTCGGTTGTTGTGGCAGCCCTCGGCGTTCAAGCCGCCTCCATGAGCGAAGGCTACAGGGGTCGGAAGGACTAAGGTTATTGCCAGAAAGTGCCGCCCCATTCGGTTCATTTCAAAACCCACCTACCAAATTAGCCACCCAACGCATCGACTCAACATGGTTCAGCAAACACCACCAGTTAACGCGCGCTTTCGCGCTCTAAATTAAGATACATCAACTCAACAAAGCCATCAACCCGCGCATCACGTAATAGGCGACGGGCGCCAATGTGAGTCCGAGAATCATGACGAACTCTAGATTTTCTTTCGAGGGCTTCCGCATATCAAGAAATTAGCACGGCGCGCGGCCTGTAGGACAGAAAGTTGCTTAAGTTCCGCAAGTGAGGCCCAACGGAACGGAAAGACTCCGCCGAGCTGCTAAGGGCGGCGCCTAGAAGCGCTTGCGGTGGGCCGTGCCGCCGGATTCGAACCGGCATCTCCCTCGGTGCACCTTAGTGGCGCTTAGTCGACCGGGGGCGCTCTATCCAGTTGAGCTAGGCACCACTACTCCTTCGCCCCCTTCAACCGTTCGTTGAGCGGCGACAAATCGAAGGCCCTCCCGCCAGCGGGGTGGGTGATCTTGCGGATTACCCCAACATCCAGCAGCCCCTTCAAGACCCGCTGGATGGTCTGGGTATTCAGCCCCATCCTCTTCGCCAACGTCGCGTTGGACGGATAAACTACCTGCCCCTCCTTCCACCTATGGGCACTCAGGTTGAGCAAAACGACGAGTTCGTTCGAGGTCAGTCCGAGCTTGCTCTGGAGCCGAAGCAGATCGAACGGCACTCCGACAAATGGGACTTGCTCCCCGGACGCCCCCCACCTGTCGGCCACAGCCTCCCAATCGGGATCGTGGGCCCAGTCGAAGTCATGGGGGTCGTGCGCTTCCATTTGCGCTCCTTGCCTGAAAAATCGCAGGCCCCCAAACAATGATTCTTATGTATAGTAGAATTTATACGTTTTTTTTCGATTGGAAGGGTCTTTACGTTCCTAAAGGAAGCAAGTTGTGACCGCCCGCCGCAGCAATTTCCAGCGCGCGCTTGGCGGTCTCCTGGCCCTTGACCTGCTTGAGGTCGGGCCCGAACCCCGGCGGCTCGGCCTCGCCCGGCTGGGGCTGGGGCAGTTGCTGGGTGCCCTTGAGGTGGTTGAGCAGGCTTATCAGGTTGGGGGCGGGCACCACCGCCACCCCGCTCGCCCAGGCCGCCTCGCTGCCCTGCGCCGCCGGGCAGATCAGCCCGAGGTCCTGTCCGCTGGCATGGAGCGCGGCGAGCAGCACGCCCGGCGAGGCGACGATCCGGCCGTCGAGCGCCAGTTCGCCGACCGCGACGAAATCGCCGAGCTGCTCGGCATCGGTCACCCCCATCGCCGCCAGCAGCGCCAGCGCGATCGGCAGATCATAGTGCGAACCTTCCTTGGGCAGGTCGGCAGGGGACAGGTTGATCGTGATCCGCTTGGGCGGCAGCGACAGACCCATCGCCGATAGCGCGGCGTGAACCCGCTCCTTGCTTTCGTTGATCGCCTTGTCGGGCAGACCGACCAGGTTGAACTTGGGCAATCCGGGGGCAATCTGGCACTGCACTTCGACCGAGCGCGCCTCCAGCCCGAGATAAGCCACCGTCTGCACCAGCGCGACCAAGTAATTCCCCCTTGCGGAATAGTCCGAATACTTGAGTGATGGCGCGTAGTTCGCTGCTTGTCGAGCCGATAGCGCCGGAACGGCGGTAACCGCTTCTTAACCGCCTGCCTTGGCAAGCCGGTAAGGGGCCGGACCCGATTAAGATGCCATGCGCTCCATCGCCATCCTGCTGCTGTCGTTGCTCGCCCTCGCCACCCCGGCGACGGCGCGCGAGCGGGTGGTGATCGAAGAGACGATCGAGATCACCGAATATGTCGACGAGGGCGGCTCGGAGCGGGTGGTCAATGTCGCGCCCGCGCCAATCCCCCATGGCATCGCCCGGTTCGGCCCGTTCGTGGTGCTCGATGGCACCCGCGCGGCGATGGTCGACGTGACCGACAGCGCCAGCCCGGCGCAGTTTGCGGCGATGGTCCGGGCCTATCCCGGAATCGCCCTGCTCGAGCTGATCGAAGTGCCCGGGACCGAGGACGACCGCGCCAACCTGCGGCTCGGCCGGATGATCCGCGCGCGCGGGATCGCGACGCACGTTCCGGCCGGTGGCTCGGTCCGTTCGGGCGGGGTCGAGCTGTTTCTGGCCGGCACGACCCGGATCGCCGACCCCGGTGCCGAGTTCGCGGTCCATGCCTGGGCCGACGAGGACGGCCGCGAGGCGACTGATTACCCGGCCGACGCCCCGGAAAACCGCGCCTATGTTGATTACTACGTCGAGATGGGGATGCCGGCCGATCAGGCCCGCGCGTTCTATGCCATGACCAACTCGGTCCCCAACGGCGATGCCAGGTGGTTGACGGCCGCTGACATCGGCCAGTGGGTCGCGCTCGATTGAATTCGGCTCACCCCAAGAACCGAAGACCCAAAGATGTTCCGCGCGCCGCAGGCAAAAACTCCCTTCAATGCAAGTTTGGTCAGACATCGCGATCGATTGGAGGGCGGCTGCGCCGCAATCGCGACATCTTGGGTTCTTTGGGTGAACCATTCAGCCCCAATTTCCACCCGAATCCCTTGACTCGGTATCGCGCCCCTAGTAACGGCGCGCGTCTGATCGGGGACTTCCCCGCACGCACCAAGATTTCTTCGAGGTTTTTGAAATGAAGCGCACCTTCCAGCCGAGCAACCTTGTCCGCGCCCGCCGCCATGGTTTCCGCACCCGCAGCGCCACTGTCGGCGGCCGCAAGGTGCTGGCCGCCCGCCGTGCGCGTGGCCGCAAGAAGCTCAGCGCCTGAGCGAAAGCCAGACGATGTCGGTCCTGACCAAAAGGGCCGATTTTCTAGCAGCAAACCGGGGCTTGCGGATCGCACGTCCCGGTTTTGTCTTGCTGGCCCGGTCCAACGGGCTGGAGCAGATGCGCTATGGCATCACCGTCACCAAGAAGATCGGCAACGCGGTGGTCCGCAACCGGATGAAGCGGCGGTTCCGCGCGCTGCTGCGCGAGCTGCTGCCCCAGGCCGGCCTGGCCGCGCACGATCACGTCCTGATCGGCCGCGAAGGCGGGGTAGAGCGCGACTTTGCCAAACTGCGCGAAGAATTGGCCATGGCGCTGTCCCGTGCCGCCGAGGGCAAGGGCGATCCGCCAAGGAAACGCCGGTGAAACGGCTGCTGATCCTGATCGCCCGGGGCTGGCAACTCGGTCCGTCGCGGATCCTTCCGCCAACGTGCCGCTACGCCCCGTCGTGCTCGCAATATGCGATCGAGGCGCTCGAAAAACACGGCACGATTAAGGGTGGCTGGTTGGCAGTGAAGCGTATAATGCGCTGCCATCCCTGGGGAGGGCATGGCTTTGATCCGGTGCCTTGATCGGCACCGAACCTTCCCCATTTGACCTACAACGAATTTTCCAAGCAGGGGCCCGCAGTGGACAAGCAGAATTACCGCAACATGATCCTGGCCGGGATCCTGACCGTGACGATCCTGCTCGGCTGGGACATGGCGATGCGGTATTTCTACCCCAACGCCAAGGCCCCCACGCCCGCCGCCGCCGCCAGTGCCACCCCCAGCGCCGCGGCCAGCGACACGCCCAAGAAGACCCGCGAAGGCGGGCTGACCAACCCGGCCGACATCGCGCTTGAGGCGCAGGACATCAAGACCGCGCTGGCCAGCCCGGCCCGAGTCAAGATCGCCGCACCAGGCCTGTCGGGTTCGATCAACCTGACCGGCGGGATGATCGACGATCTGACCACCAATCGCCACACCGCCGCGCTCGATCAGGCGCAGGGGCCGCAGCGGATCTTTTCGCCGGCCGGAACCCCGGCGCAGCAATATGCCCAGTTCGGCTGGACCATGGGCGACGGCGCGCCAGCCATCGCCCTGCCCAACGCCCAGACCCTGTGGACCGCCCCGGCCGGCGCCCGGTTGACCCCGCAGACCCCGGTCACGCTCAGCTGGAACAACGGCGGCGGGCAGACCTTTTCGCTGACCTATGCGATCGACGCCGACTACATGCTGACGGTAACCCAGGCGGTCAGCAACAGCGGCCCCGCCCCGGTCGCGGTCAAGCCGGTCGCCCAGCTCAACCGCACCGACAAGACCGCTTCGGTCGACAGCTTCAATGTCCATTCCGGCCCGTTCGGGGCCTATGACGAAACCGTCTCGTTCAGCACCGACTACAAGACGGTGACCGAGGCCGGGACCGTTGCCAATACCGGCAATCCCAACTGGATCGGCTTTACCGACATCTACTGGATGAGCACGCTGATCCCCGAAAAGGCCGGCGCCAGCAGCGATTTCCGCGCGCTCGGCAACGGGGTTTTCCTCGCCAACCTTTTCTACCCGCAAGTCGCGATCGCGCCCGGCCAGCAGGGCACCCGCGTAACGAAACTGTTTGCCGGGGCCAAGGAAACCGAAGTCCTCGACCGTTATCAGGACGCCGGCATCCCGCAGTTCGGGCTGGCGATCGACTGGGGCTGGTTCCGCTGGTTCGAAAAGCCGATCTTCTGGCTGCTCAAGAGCCTGTTCGGCGCGGTCGGCAACTTTGGCCTCGCGATCATGCTGCTGACCGTGATCGTCAAGGGGATCATGTTCCCGGTCTCGCAGAAGCAATTCGCGTCGATGGCGGCGATGAAGGCGATCCAGCCCAAGATGAAGGCGATCCAAGAACGCTACAAGGACGACAAGCAGCAGCAGCAGCAAGAGGTGATGGCACTCTACAAGAAGGAAGGCGTCAACCCGCTGGCCGGCTGCCTGCCGATCTTCCTGCAAATCCCGGTGTTCTTCGCGCTGTACAAGACCCTGATCGTCTCGGTCGAAATGCGCCACCAGCCGTTCATCCTGTGGATCAAGGATCTGTCCGCACCCGATCCGCTGCACGTGCTCAACCTGTTCGGGCTGCTGCCGTTCAACCCGCCGGCCTTCCTGGCGATCGGCGTGCTGGCGATCCTGCTGGGGATCACGATGTGGCTGCAGTTCAAGCTCAACCCGGCGCAGATGGACCCGGTCCAGCAGCAGGTCTTTGCGATCATGCCGTGGATGATGATGTTCGTCATGGCCCCGTTCGCGGCCGGGCTGCTGATCTACTGGATCACCAACAACATGCTGACCATCGCCCAGCAGACCTACCTCTATTCGCGGCATCCCGCGCTGAAGGTCCAGGCCGACAAGGACGTGATCGACCACCAGCGGGCCAAGGCGCGCGGGAAGTAATCCGGTGGCTGAGGACGAACCGGACTTTGTCGAAGCGGCCCGCAAGCTGTTTGCAGGACGGGTGGAATTCCTGAAGAGCGCGCCTGCGCTTCAGTACCTGCCCGATCCCGAGGTACCTGAAATCGCCTTTGCCGGGCGTTCCAACGTCGGCAAGAGCTCGCTGCTCAACGCGATAACCGGGCGCAAGTCGATCGCGCGCGCCTCGGTCACGCCGGGGCGCACGCAAGAGCTCAACTTCTTCGAGGTGGGCGAGCCGACCCTGCTGCGGCTGGTCGACATGCCCGGCTATGGCTATGCCAAGGCGCCCTTGAAGGTGGTCGAGAACTGGCGCCGCCTGATCCGCGATTTCCTGCGCGGGCGGGTGGTTCTCAAACGCACCCTGGTGCTGATCGACAGTCGACACGGGGTGAAGGACGTCGACCGCGAGATGCTCAAGATGCTCGACGAGGCGGCGGTCGGCTACCGGCTGGTGCTAACCAAGGCCGACAAGATCAAGGCCAGCGATCTGGCCGAAGTGCTGGCGGCAACCCAGGTCGAGGCCCGCAAGCATTCCGCCGCCTATCCGGTGGTCCACGTCACCTCGGCCGAAAAGGGCATGGGGATTGCGGAACTGCGCGCGGCGGTGCTGGAGGATGCAGCGGTCTGATCAGGCCCCTTGTTCGAGAATCTGAAGACCCGAATCACCGCGCGCCAACGCGAAACGTTTGAGCGTGCGCGTCCGATAGCGCGGCGACAGGATGGTATCCATCGCGACGAAGCTTGCCTCTGCGCCGGTCTGGCTCAGCACCAGGCGGACATAGCCCTGGTGCAGATTGTCGGTCCACAGCACTTCGGGGTTGTGCTCTGCAAGCGCCAGATCGAGCTTGCGGGCGGTTACGGGATCGAACCCGCTGTCGATGAAGTCGCCGGGCGACGAAATCCCCGCTGTTCCCAGCTCGATCCCGGTCGGCTGACCGGACGCGCTCGCAAGTCGGTTGGCCCAGAAGCTGTGGCTGTCCCCGGTCAGGAAGATCAGATCGTTGACGCCGGCAGACTGCGCCTGAGCGTAGAGCCGCTCGCGGGCCCATTCATAGCCGTCCCAGGTGTCAGGATAGAACGGCAGGTTCCATTTGCCTTTCCAGGCGAGGTCGAGCGCGGCGGCCAGCGGCTTTTCCTGGCTGGCCGGATCCGGGATCAGCCCCAGCGCCACCACATCGGGCACCCGGGTGCGGGCAATCGGCATTGGATTGCCGATCAGCCGCCATGGCTGACCTGCCTGCTTTGATCGGGTCCACGCCGCCGCGAGATCGGCTTCCAGTTCGGGAGCCAGCATGGTCCGGCCTGGCGCACCGATCGCGCCGCGCTCCATCGCCTTGGCATCGGCAAAACTGGCGATGGACTTCTTGTAGGGTGCATAGTCGATCTGCAGCGCGCGCGCCGTATGGCGGGTCTCGAGCGTCGAAAGCGTGGCGAGATCGCCGAACACGTAGGTGCGCCAGAATTGCATCCGGCTGCGCCCCGGACCCGGTTCGCGCACCGGCATCCATTCGAAATAGGCCTGGATCGAGGCAGCGCGGCGCGCGGCCCAATCGCCTTCCTTGTCCGGCTGGTGGTTCTGCGCCCCGCCAGTCCAGGGATTGTTGGCGCTTTCGTGATCGTCCCAGCAGGCCAGCAAGGGCTTGGCGGCCAGCATTGCCTGCGATCCGGCGTCGGTCTTGTACTGGGCGTGACGCGTACGGTAGTCGCTCAGCGAGACGATCTCGTGGGCCGGCTGATGTACCCGCCCGATCCGCCTGGCCACATCACCACCCCAGCCGTCCGTGCCGTATTCATAGATGTAGTCGCCGGTGTGGAGCACGAAATCGATCGCGGGATCGCGCGCGATCGCATCGTAGGCGTTGAAGAACCCGAAGGCATAGTTCGAGCACGACGCCAGCGCGATCCCCAGCCGCGCGACCGGGCCTACGGGCAGGGTCCGGGTCTGACCGATTGGTGAGAGTAAGCCGTTGGCACGGAACCGGTAGAAATAACGTGCGCCCGGCTCCAGCCCCTCCGCCACGACCTTCACCGTGAAGTCGCGCTCGGGACCGGTCGCGAACCGCCCTTGGCGGACCATCCGCCGGAAGCCCGGATCACTGGCCAGTTCCCATTCGACTTCGAGCGGAGCCGCAACCGTCACCCGCGACCACAGCACCACGCTGGTCGCGTCGGGATCGCCGCTTGCCACCCCATGGCGGAACACCGCCGACCCGCCGGAAGCGGCCTGCACCGGCAGCGCCGCACTGGCGGCTGCGGCCGACAGCCCGGCCAGCGTGGTGCGGCGGCTGATGGCGGATGACTGGGTCACGGCTGGTTCCCTTGCAGAATTTGAGTGCGATTATGGCACGGATCGCGTCCGGTTCTTGCGAGAATCGGGGTGGCTACCCGGCGGCAGCCACCCCGATCCGGGATTAGCCTAGAACCCGACCTTGAGCGTGGCGAAGAACTGCTGCGGCGCGCCGACCAGCAGAGTCTGGCGATCCCGGCTGTTGCCGGTACCGCCCGAGTTGATCGTGCCCAGATACTGTTCGTCGAACAGGTTGGTCGCGTTCAATTGCACCTCGATGTTATCGGTGATCCGATAGCCAATCGACGCATCGACGATGGTCCGCCCCGGTACCGACTGATCGTTGGTATAGGTGAAGTAACGCCGCGACATGTAGTTGACCCCGATCCGACCGAACACCGGTCCCTGATCGTAGGTCAATTCCCCGCGCAGCATGTGCTTGGGCGAATCGACCACGGTCTTGCCCTTGATCGCGGCGATCAGAACGCCTGACAGGTTGAACACGTCGTTGCGATAGGTCGCGTCGGTATAGCTGTACGATGCGAACAGGCCGAACCCGCCGCCCAGCTTGAGATCGCCGACCGCTTCGAAACCGACCGAGCGGACCGAACCGACGTTCTGCAGCACCGAAGGGCTGCCGACGATGCTTGGGCCGCTGGCGGCCGAAAGCAGGCGGTCGTGGAAGTCGACCAGATAGACTCCAACCACCCCATTGAACATCGGGCTGTTGTAGCGCGCGCCCAGTTCATAGGTGTCCGAAGTTTCCGGTTTCAACGTGTTGACGATCGCGTTGAACCCGGTCTGGTTGGTGGAAAACGGTCCGGTTGTGGTCGCCGAGGCAAAGGCCCGGGTCGACTGGGAGAAGCTGCCGAACAGTTCGGCATTGCCGCCCAGCGCCAGGTTGATCCCGAGGCTCGGCTGGAACCAGTCGGTCGCGTCGATCTTGCCTTGCGGAAAGCTGGCCGCAACCACCGCGGTCGCCTGATTGGTGACCTGGAACCCCTTCCAGCCGATGGCGAGCTTGACCGGGCCGAGCTGCAACTGGTCCTGGACGAAGTACTGCAGCGTTTCGGTATCGAAATCGAACTCCCACTGGGTGAAGAACGGACCAGTCGGATATTGCCGGAACGAGCGGCCGGGGCTGGTCCGGCTATCGAGGCCATAGAATCGCCGCGCCTGGTTGAAGCTGTTGGTTTCGTACCAGCCGCCGACCGTCAGGGTGTTGCTTTCGGTCTTCCAGTTGATCTGCCCGAACAGGCCGCCGCGATCGATCTGGTACTCGGTCGTGCGGATCGAGATCGGCACGCCATTGGGGCTTGGCACATAGGGCGTCGCCCACAGGCCCATCCCCCGGTTGTGGTGGTAGTAGCCGCGCAGCGACAGGTCGATGCTCTCGCCCAGCGGACTTTTGAAGCCGATCGCGGCAACGGTGTCCTTGCGCAGGCCCGAGGCGTCGAAATAGGCATCGTCGACCGTCGCGACATTGCCGGGATAGACCGTTCCGGCAGCAGCATTGGAAATCGGCGCGCCGGTTTCGCCGCGGTTGTTGCCGATATCGGCATAGAGGATCGCGCGGGCGTAGTCAGGATAGGTATTGTCCCAGCCGTAGCCGAGCCGGCTGAGCATATCGAGCGACATGTCCTGCTAGTCCTGCTCGCGCCGGTCGGAATAGCTGAACCACGCATCGAGCTGCGCATCGCCGATCGGAACGACGACCTTGGCATTGACCATGTGCTGGTCCTGGGTGCCTTCGCCCTTGTATTTGTCGGTCGAACTGTAGCCGTAGGAGACAAAGCCGCGCAGACCTTGCGCGCTGCCAAGGTTGACCCGGGCAAAGCCGCGCATGGTGTTTTCGCTACCGTAAGTCGCGTTGGCCTGGACGGCGAGCCGGTCGAGCGGGTCCATCGAAAAGGTTTCGACCGTACCGCCCAGATTGTTGCTCGATTGGGTGCTGAGCGAACCGGCCCCCTGGGTCACGCGGACCGAGCCGATGTTCTCCGGGCTGACCACGCGGCTGATGTGCAGGCCGTTGTGGTTGCCATAGGTCATGTCGCCGAGCGGAATGCCATCGAAGTTGAAGCCGAGCTGGTTCTGGTTGAAGCTGCGGATCGTGACGCGGGTCGACCATTCGTAGTTGCCGAACGCGTCGGCGGACTGGACATTGACGCTGGGCAGCTTTTCGATCGCGCGGATCGGGCTGGTCCCGGGCAGCAGCACGGAAATATCGCGCTGGCTCACTTCCTGGACCTGCTTGGTTTCGCCCTGGCCCAGCACGACGATCTCGTTGGCCGCGCCATCGGCAGCGGCATCTGCGCTGGCCGCGTCTGCGGCATCGGCGGCAGCAAAGGCGGCCTGCGGCAGCAGCGCGGTGGAAGCGAGCAGGACTATGGCAATTCGGCGCATTGGAAACCCCCTGGGTTGTTGGACGTGGGGGTGCCCTAGGGAGCGCGTGTTACGGCTCGATGCTCTTTTCGCGAATGCAGCATGACGGAATTCGGACAATGTCGGGTCAGCCCGGTGGCTGAAATGTGTCAGCCTTATCGGGCGAACAGCTGCGCCAGGTCGGCAAAGGCCTTCATCTCGATCGCGTTGCCGCTGGGATCACGGAAGAACATCGTTGCCTGTTCGCCCGCCTGGCCCTTGAAGCGCACGTGGGGCTCGATCTCGAACTTCATCCCCGCCGCCTTGAGCCGGTCGGCCAACGCCTGCCAGTCTGCCAATTCGAGCACGATCCCGAAATGCGGCACCGGCACGCCGTGGCCGTCGACCGGGTTGTTGCCGGCGTCTGCCGCTGCCTGCCAGGTGCAGTGCGCGACGATCTGGTGGCCGTAGAAGTCGAAGTCGATCCACGCATCGCTGCTGCGCCCTTCGGGGCAGCCGATCACCCCGCCCCAGAAAGCGCGCGCCTCGGCCAGGTCGCGGACCGGAAAGGCAAGATGGAACGGGCGCAGGGGCATCATATTTCCTTCGTCATTGCGAGGGGCGAAGCCCCGCGGCAATCCAGAGCGTCAGTGCACGCCGCTCTGGATTGCTTCGCTACGCTCGCAATGACGAGTCTTTTTTGCAGATCATCGTTCAGACTCGACAGGGCTAAGCTGAACGGTTAGCCGCTAACCCATGAAGCTGATCATCGGCAACAAGAACTATTCGAGCTGGTCGCTGCGCGGCTGGCTGGCGGCCAAGCAATCGGGGCTGCACTTCGAGGAGATCACGGTCCCGCTCTACGGCGATGACTGGGACGCCCGCAAGAAGCAGACCGAGGGGATCGAGCCAAGCTCGGGCAAGGTCCCGGTGCTGTGGGACGGCGAAACCGTGGCGTGGGATAGCCTTGCGATCATCGAGACGCTGGCCGACAAGGTCGGGCGCGACCGGTTCTGGCCCAAGGCCGACGATGCCCGCGCCTTTGCCCGCTCGATGGTGGCGGAAATGCATTCGGGCTATCAGGCGCTGCGGACCGAATGCCCGATGAACGTCCGCCGCCGGATCGAGGACTGGCAGGTCAGCGACGCGGCGCGCGGCGACGTGGTCCGGATCCTGACCCTGTGGGCCGAGGCCCGCGCCCGGTTCGGCAAGGGCGGGCCTTATCTGTTCGGCACCTTCAGCGCCGCTGACATCATCTATGCGCCCGTGGTCAGCCGGTTCATCACCTATGGCGTGGCCGTGCCCGGCTTTGCCGTCGCCTATATGGAGGCGATCTGGACTCACGAATGGATGCAGTCCTGGATCGAAGCCGCCGAGGCCGAAGAGTGGGTGATCGAGCAATGGGAAGCCCCGAAGCTGG
The DNA here is from genome assembly GCA_937897535.1 of uncultured Novosphingobium sp. Lineage (GTDB taxonomy): Bacteria > Pseudomonadota > Alphaproteobacteria > Sphingomonadales > Sphingomonadaceae > Novosphingobium. The sequence goes on from CALCQB010000313.1 coordinate 12,226, forward strand.
CAAAGTAGCTGCGCTAGAACTCGCTGCCATCCTTGCGCTTCTGCCGCCCTGCCCCCGCAAACAGGTGCATGTCGATATCGGGATAGTGGCAGGCCGTGTCTGATGGCCGACCGATCGCGACAAATACGCAGGGCCTGTCAGAGCGGTTTTGCAGCACATGGCCATTGCCGTTGTTCTTGGCAAAGGCCGCCACGTCGCCAGATCGCAGCACCGTCTCGCCGGTATCATCGACCAGCACGGCCTCGCCGTCCAGCATCACCACCAGCTCATCCTCACCCTCGTGCCAGTGGCGCTGGCTCGACCAGGCGCCGGGTGCAAGCACTACGTGGCTGGCGCCGAAATCCTCGATCCCGGCCGCCGGTGCCAGCCGGCGATACCACCGGCCCTGGATCACATCGGCGAACTCAGGCGGATAGCCGGTCGCGTTGGTCTGGGGGATGGCGGCGAGATCGAGCTTGGGCATGGATGCAGCATATCCCAACCTAAATATCCTCGTCACCCTGAACTTTTTTCAGGGTCCATCGTGCCGAACGACCAGCACCTGCCGGGAACGGCCGCCTGAACGGATTGACTGCTCAGGAGAGCGTTGGCGCAAGGACGAAGAATGGGCCCTGAAACAAGTTCAGGGTGACGGAATTGAGCGAGGTTGCTAACCGACTCGTCATGACCAGCACCGTGCTCCCGCCCGTCCTGCCCTTGGCCGAAGCCCTGATCGCCTGCCCCAGCGTGACCCCGGCGGCGGGGCTGGTGTTCGATTGCCTCGCGGGGCAGCTCGCGCCGCTCGGCTTCGCGGTCCACCGCTTCATGGCCGGCGAGGCCCCGCACGGCCCGGTCGAGAACCTGTTTGCGATCCGCGAGGGACCCGCGGGCAGTCGCCACTTCGGTTTTGCCGGCCACGTCGATGTGGTCCCGCCGGGCGAAGGCTGGACGGCGGCACCGTTCGCCCCAGAAGTGCGGGGCGACCTGCTCTATGGGCGCGGCGCAGTCGACATGAAGGGTTCGATCGCGGCGATGGTGGCGGCGGTGGCCGATCTGCCGCAGGACCTGGGCACGCTGAGCTTCATCATCACCGGCGACGAGGAGGGCCCGGCGCTCCACGGCACGGTCGCGCTGATCGAGCATATGCGCAGCGTTGGTGCGGTCCCCGATCTGATCCTGGTGGGCGAACCGACCAGCGTGAACCGGTTGGGTGACATGATGAAGATCGGGCGGCGCGGCTCGGTCAACATCTGGCTCGAAGTGCTGGGCGGCGAGGGACACGTGGCCTATCCGCACCTTGCCAACAACCCGATCGGTCCACTGGTGAACATGCTGGCGGAGTTGAACGCGCTGGTGCTCGACGAAGGGACCGACTGGTTTCAACCGAGCAACCTCGAGATTACCGACATCACCGTCGGCAATCCCGCCACCAACGTGATCCCGGCCAAGGCCAGCGCAAGGCTCTCGATCCGCTTCAACGATCGCCACACCGGGCAGGAACTGGCCGACCGGGTCGCGGAAATCGCGGCGAAGCACGGCGGCAGCGCCCGTCCGATGATCTCGGGAGAGGCGTTCCTGACGCCGCCCGGCGCGTTCTCCGACCTTATCGCCGATGCGGTCGAGGCCGAGATCGGAATTCGCCCCGAGGCCAGCACGACCGGCGGAACCAGCGACGCCCGGTTCCTCAAGAACCTGTGCCCGGTCATCGAATTCGGCCTGTGCAACGCGACGATGCACAAGCGCGACGAGGCGGTGGCGGTGGCCGATCTCGATGCCCTGGCGCGGATTTATGCCCGGGTGGCGAAGGCAGCGCTGGCGGGCTGATTGCGGTCGCTGCGACAGCCTGTTAGGCTCGCCGGCAATAATCTTTCCTGCAGGGGACGCGCACCATGGACCGGCGGCTGACACTATACATCCTGATCGGCATGGCCCTGGGCGTGGTGGTCGGGCAGGTGCTGCACATGGCGGTCGATGCGGCCGTGATCAAGGCCAGTGTCGCGCCGTGGCTCAAGCTGCTGTCCGACATATTCCTCAATCTGATCAAGATGCTGGTCGCGCCGCTGGTACTCTCCACGATCGTCGTCGGGATCGCCCACATGGGCGATTCGACCGCGCTGGGGCGGATCGGGTTCCGGGCGATCACCTGGTTCATCACCGCCAGCCTGATCTCGATCGGGCTCGGGCTGATCATGGTCAACCTGTTCCAGCCGGGGATCGGCGCGCCGATCCCCGATGCCGCCGCAGCAGCCAAGGCGGTGGGCGAGGTCAAGCATCTGAGCGCCCCCGAATTCATCCTCTCGGTCTTCCCCAAGAACGCCTTCGAGGCGATGTCGACCAACAATATCCTGCAGATCCTGGTGTTCTCGATCTTCGCCGGGGTCGCGCTCTCGGCGATCGGGGAAAAGGGTAAGCCGCTGGTCCGCGGGGCCGATGCGCTCGCCGAAATGATGCTGCAGATCACCGGCTATGTCATGCGCTATGCCCCGATCGCGGTATTTGGCGCGCTGGCCAACGTGGTCGCGGCCAGCGGGCTCGAAATCCTCAAGACCTACCTTGAACTGCTGATCGAGTTCTATGCCAGCCTCGTCCTGCTGTGGATCATCCTGCTCAGCATCGGCGCGATCTTCCTGCGCCAGCGAATCTGGACGTTGATCCGCTATATCCGTCAGCCGCTGATGATCGCCTTCTCGACCGCGTCGAGCGAGGCGGCGCTGCCCAAGATGTTCGAACAGCTCGACCGGTTCGGCGTGCCGCGCCGGATCTCGGGCTTCATGCTGCCCTTGGGTTACAGCTTCAATCTCGACGGCTCGATGATGTACATGAGCTTCGCGACGATCTTCATCGCCCAGGCCTATGGCATCGACCTGCCGGTTGCGACCCAGATCATGATCCTGCTGACCCTGATGATCAGCTCAAAAGGCATCGCCGCCGTCCCGCGCGCCAGCCTGGTGGTGATCACCGGCACGCTCGCGATGTTCGGCCTGCCGGTCGAAGGGGTGGCGATCATTCTGGCGATCGACCAGTTCCTCGACATGGGCCGCACCGCCACCAACGTGGTCGGCAACGCGGTTGCCACTTCGGTGATCACCAAGTGGGAAGGCATGCTGGAGGTCGAGGAACCAGAGTTCGTCGAGCATCCCCACGCCCCGGCCCACACCGTCGCGTCCGGCCGGGCCGGGCTGGAACTCGACGAATCGAACTTTGAAGAAGAGAAGAAATAGGGGGTTCACGCAGAGGCGCAGAGAAGAAGGAGAGGCGCAGAGGGGTAATCGTGCTCCGCGAAGCGGCTTGATCCCCTCACCGTTGCGCCAACCGCATCGTTTGATGAGAAGGCGGCTTCGCCGCAAACCCATCATCTCTGCGCCTCTGCGTGAACCCCCTTACTTCTTCTCCGACTTTGGCTTGAACGCGCACAAGTCCGCCACCCCGCACCGCCAGCATTCGGGCCGCCGCGCCTTGCAGACATAGCGGCCGTGGAGGATCAGCCAGTGGTGCGCGCCGACCCGGAACGGCGCGGGGACCTTCTTTTCCAGCGCCTTTTCGACCGCCAGCACGGTCTTGCCCTTGGCCAGCCCGGTGCGGTTGCCGACCCGGAAGATGTGGGTGTCAACCGCGAAGGTCTCGGCCCCGAAGGCGCAGTTCATCACCACGTTGGCGGTCTTGCGGCCGACTCCCGGCAAGGTGGTCAGCACGTCGCGGTCGGCCGGAACCACGCCGCCGTGATCGCGTACCAGTATCTCGCTCAGCGCGATCACATTCTTGGCCTTGGTGTTGAACAGCCCGATGGTCCTGATGTGCTGCTTGAGCCCTTCTTCGCCCAGCGCGACCATCTCGGCCGGGGTGGTGACCTCTGCAAACAGCGCCCGCGTCGCCTTGTTCACCCCCACGTCGGTCGCCTGGGCCGAGAGCACCACCGCGACCAGCAACTGGTAGGTGTTGCCAAACAGCAGTTCGGTCTCGGGCGCAGGGTTGTCCTCGGCCAGGCGGCGGAAGAACTCGAAAACGTCGGCCTGCTTCATTGGGCGGGTGGCGCTCCGGGGTGCGGGTGCGCCGCCTTCCATTCCATCGCCCGCAACACGCGCTTTTCGACCGAGGGGTGATCGTAGAACAGCGCCTCCTCCAGCGCCGAAGGCCGCGGGTAACGGTATTCGGCCGTCTTGACGAGCGCGCTGGCGAGCGCGTCCGGCTCGTTCACGGTGGACAGCGAATAGGCATCGGCCTCGCTCTCGCCGATCCGGGTCAGCGAGCTCATCACCGGAGTCAGCAGCAGTGCCAGCACGGAACCGATTACCGTGAACACCGGCAGACCGCGCGGCTCATCCAGCCGGGCATCGCTACCCAGCAAGCGCGCCGCCGCCGTGAACAGACGGCCCAGCAGGAAGAAGAACAGCAGGGCGATCAGCGGCAGCACCACCACCGCGCGCCAGACATGGCCCAGCTTGTAGTGGCCCGCCTCATGCCCGGTCACCGCGCGTACTTCGGCCAGCGAAGCTTGCTTCAGCGCCACGTCGGAAATCGCAATCCGCGCAGTCGGACCGATTCCCGCAACGTTCGCAGTAAACCGTTCGGACTGACGCGAACCGTCGTACATGAAGATCCGGTCGTGCGGGATCTTCACGTCGTCGGCGATCTGCTCCAGCGCGGTCAGCACCGGACCGGGCGGTACAGGCTCGTACTTGTTGAACAGCGGATCGATCAGGCTGGGCCCGGCCAGCAGCATCAGCGCAGTAACCAGTCCGGCAAAGCCCCCGCCCCACAGCCACCAGCGCGCGCCCGCCTTTCGGATCAGCGCATAGACACCGAGCAAGAACAGCCCGGTCAGCACCACCGAAATGGCCGTGCTCAGTGCTTCCTGCCCGAGGAAATCGCCAAGCGGCTGTTTCGACAGGCCATAGGCATGCTGCCGCTGCCAATCGGTATAGATCGTCCAGGGCAGTTCGATCAGGCTGCTGATTGCCAGGAAGGCTGCGCTCACACCAAAAGTCGCAGGCGCCCAGCTTCGGCCCGAAAGGCGCTTGGCGATCCGGTCCAGCAGGCCGAGTCTGATGATCAACCAGGCGACCAGGATTGAGACTATGGCCCCACCCAGCAACAGCCAGTGGTCGCCGGTGGTATAAGCCTGCGCCTTGGCTAGCGCTTCCGGACCGAGCGAATCGATATAGCGCGCGGTCTCTTGCGCGGGTGTAAGTGCAATGCTCACCGGTGTTCACTCCCCTGCCTTCACTAGCAAGTGATAGGCGCTGGCCGGGTTCTGGCAAGGGGACTTGGCCTAACGCATCCAGCGCTGCATCGCCGGAAATTCCGCCGCGCTGGTCAGCCCCCACCAGGCCAGCAGTGGAACGCCGAACGGCTGGCCCTGGCTGAAGGTCTCGATCAGATGATCCGCCCCGCCCTTGTAGCCATGCGGATGGAACAGCACCTCAAGCGGGACGCCGCAGGCCTGGGCCGCCGCGACCGACCAGGCGATCGCCGCCATTTCCTCGCCGCCGTCGCCGGTCACGGCATCGCTCTGGCTGCGGCGCTCGGGGTCGAGGACCGCGAGGTGTCCGGCCTCGTGCAGCAGATCGCCCGGATACGACGGGGTTTCCGGATCGATCACCAGCCGCCCGCGATCGATCATCAGGCCCGGCAGAAATGTGGGGCGCTGGATAGCTTCGACCGCGAGATCGAACCCCGCGCGCTCCAGAAACGTCCCGATCGCCTGTGCGGCCTTCGCTCCGCCCGGTTCGTGCCAGGGCAGATCGGCCAGAATCACAAACCCAGCACCTGCGGCATCGTGTAGCGTCCGGCGGGCTGGCCGATCAGCCACTGCGCCGCACGGACCGCGCCCTTGGCAAAGATCCG
>CALCQB010000314.1 GCA_937897535.1 uncultured Novosphingobium sp.
CGGCGGGTTGATCACGGCTTCGAACTGCTTGATCCCGAACATCCCCATGTTTGAGAGGCTGGCGGTGCCGCCCTGGAACTCGTGCGGCTGGAGCTTGCCGGCCTTGGCCTTGTCGGCCAGCGCCTTCATCTCGGTCGAGATCGCGCTCATCGACTTGTTCGCCGCATCGACGATGATCGGGGTGATCAGCCCGGTCGGGGTGGAGACTGCCACCGACACGTCGGCGCGGTGGAACTGGATCAGTGCTTCGGGGGTGTAGCTGACGTTGCAGGCCGGAACCTGGACCAGCGCCGCGCCGAGTGCCTTGATCAGCAGATCGTTGACCGAAAGCTTGACCCCGCGCGGTTCGAGCGCCTTGTTGAGTTCGCCGCGCAACTTGAGCAATGCATCGAGCTGCACGTCAACCGTGAGGTAGATATGCGGGACGGTCTGCTTCGATTCGGTCAGCCGCCGCGCGATGGTCTTGCGCATCATGGTCAGCTTGACCGCCTCGTGCGGGATATCGCTGGTGAAGGCAGTTGCCGGGGCGGCCGCAGGAGCACTGGGCGCTGGCGCAGCGACCGGAGCGGCACCCGGCTTCGCGCCTTCGACGTCGGCCTTGACGATCCGGCCATTCGGCCCGCTGCCCTGGACCGATTTGAGATCGACGCCCTTCTGCTCGGCAATCCGCTTGGCGAGCGGGCTGGCGACAATACGATCGCCCTTGGCTTCGCTGGCCGGACCCGCTTTCCACGGCAAGATATCGACGCCACCTTGGGGTTGAGCTGCAACCGGACTTTCAGGCTTCGCGTCCGCAACAGGTGCAGGTGCTTTCGCAGTCGGTGCTGCCGCCGAAGCATCCTCATCCTCGCCCGCCAGCGTGGCGATCACGGTGCCGACCTTCACGCCTTCGCTGCCCTCGGCCACCGCAATCGAGACGATCGTGCCTTCGTCGACCGCCTCGAATTCCATCGTCGCCTTGTCGGTCTCGATCTCGGCCATGATGTTGCCGGATTTTACGGTGTCGCCCGGCTTGACCAGCCATTTGGCGAGCGTGCCTTCTTCCATGGTCGGGGAAAGCGCGGGCATCTTGATTTCGATGGGCATGGTTTGCCTTCGGATCCTCACTGGGGAGCGGTTGTCGTTACGTCTCTGGCCAGAAATTGCCCAAACGGCAAGATGCTTGCACCGAATACGTTTGTATCGGATATCTCGATAGGTGGGGGATTTCCGATGCGCGTTTACCTGGTGATCATGGACGAAACGGAGGAGGCCAGCACCGCGCTGCGCTTTGCCGCGAGCCGGGCCACGCGGACCGGCGGGCAGGTCCACCTGCTCGCGCTGATCCCGCGCCAGCAGTTCGTCGCGTTCAGCGCGATCCAGGCAACGATCGAGGAGGAAGCCCGGGCCCGGGCCGAAGCGCTGGTCACCTCGGCGGCGGGCAGCCTGATGGGCGGGGCCGCTGATCCGCCATCGATCGCAGTGCGTCAGGGCGAAAGCGTATCCGTGATCCGCGAATACCTCGCCGAACACCCCGAGGTTTCCGCGCTGGTGCTGGGCGCCGCGGCCAATGGCGGACCGGGACCGCTGGTGCAGCACTTTGCCAGCATGGCGGGCCAGTTGCCCTGCCCGGTCTACATCATCCCCGGCGGAATGAGCGAGGCCGAGTTGGAGCGGTTGAGCTAAGTCTTTCCGTCATTGCGAGCGTAGCGAAGCAATCCAGAGCGGTTTATGCGGCCCTGGATTGC
>CALCQB010000315.1 GCA_937897535.1 uncultured Novosphingobium sp.
GGTCTACCAGATTCTCCGACCGCGCACTTTTCCCAAGCCCGACTGCTTTGCCCCGGCAACATTGACAGAAGTTGCGCTTACATCATGGAAACCAGTATGAAAAAATCACCCCTGCTTTCGCTCGCCTTGACCCCGATCCTGCTGCTTGGAGCATGGTCCAGCGCCAGCCTTGCTGCGCAAGACAGCGGACAGCGGATCAGCCAGCGTGGTGCCATGATCGGCGAGTTCGGCTCAGATTGGACCGACGGCAAGAAGGAAGTGACCAAGGGCCGCAAGCTGATCGACAAAAGCGCCAAGCAAGCAGCCGACGCTGACAACAAAGTCGCTCGCGCCCGCCAAGCCATGGCCAAGGCGGAAGATCAGCTGTTGCAGGCCCAGGCCGACCGGGCGAAAGGCGAAACGCTGATCAGCCGCGGCACCGCCAAAATGGCCGAAGCCGAGGACCGATATGCGGCGGTCAGAGCTGGTCCCTCGGCAGTGGTGAACTAGGCAGCCTGCCTAGCGACGCTGCATGTCGCGGCTTTCGCCAGGGATCCGCACCTCGAGGCCGTCGAGTTCGGGTGCCAGTTCGATCTGGCAGGACAGGCGGCTGGTGCGGGTGACCCCGGCGGCCAGGTCGAGCATGTCTTCCTCGTCCTCGCTGGCGCGGGGGAGGCGCGCGAACCATTCATCGCCGACGATCACGTGGCAGGTCGAACAGGCCATCTGGCCCTCGCAGGTCCCCTCGAGCGGCATCCCCGCCGCCTGCGCGACTTCGAGCAAGCGCAGACCGGCCGCGCCTTCGGCCTCGACCCGCTCGCCGCTGGCGGTGATGAACCGGACTTTGACCATCATGCTCCCTGCGCCCGCGCGGCAGAATCGATCCATCGGCAACCTAGTTCGACTTCGGTCCTTGTCGTATACCGACCAAACCCAAGCCGGATAGTGCTCTTGGCTTCGAGATCGGATAATCCGAGCGCACGCAGGACATGGCTTGGTCTTCCTGAACCACTAGCGCAGGCCGATCCTGCCGAGAACGCGATATCCCGGCACTCGCTCATCAATCTTGCCACGTCCAGACCGTCTTGGCGAAGGCTTAGATTACCTTGCCATCGCGATTCGGCGCTACCGTTCAAAGTCCAGTTCGGCATCATTTCTCGTGCCAAATCCCAAAGCTTAGACAGCCAAGCTCGATTCTCATCTTGCCTCTCAAGCTCTTGCGCTGCTGCAGCTCCGAATCCTGCGCACAATGCCGGACTTAGAGTGCCAGAGCGCAAACCTCCTTCCTGACCGCCGCCGTGGATCAGCGGTTTGAGTTCCACCCCGTCGCGAACCCACAGCGCGCCGATTCCCTTAGGGCCGTGCAGCTTGTGGGCTGAGGCAGCTATTAGGTCCGCGCCCTCCGGCGCAGGCAGTTTCCCGGCCCCTTGGACCGCGTCGCTCAAGAATAGCGCGCCAGCGGCCCGCGCCCGAACCGCCAAAGCCTCGACCGGCTGGATCGTACCAATCTCGTTGTTGACCTGCATTACGGCGACCAGGCCAGTCCCGACGGGTATCACGCATTCCGGATCAACAAGACCCGCTCGATCCACAGGCAGTTCATGCACCTGCGCCACCGCCCGCGCGGTGTCCAGAACCGCCGCGTGTTCTATCGCGGAAACCGCCACATGGCGTGCACGGCTCCCCTGGATCGCAAGGTTCAAGGCTTCAGTGGCCGAACCGGTGAACACCACCCTACCCCCTGATGGGAACAATTGCGCAACCTGTTCCCGCGCCACTTCGACCGCCGCCTTGGCGGCGCGGCCCATGCGATGGGCGCTGTGAGGATTGGCAAATCCTTCGTCCGATAGCCACGGTAACATGGCCTCTCGCGCTTCGGGAGCCAACGGAGTTGTGGCCTGATAATCAAAGTAGAAGGTCATGCCGCCACCTCATGCCAGGCGACAGTAAACCGCTCGATCTCGGCCCGGGTCGTCTCGCGCCCGATCGAGACCCGGATCACTTCGTCGCCATCGGGATAGCCCATCGCACCAAGCACATGGCTGGTCTTGAGCGAGCCCGAGGAACAGGCGCTGCCGGCCGAAACCGCGATCCCGATCCCGTCGAACCGGATCAGTTGCGCCCGCGCCGATTTGCCCGGCATCCTGTAAGCCGCGATCGAAGGCACGCGGGCCGTATCGCAGCACAGACTTTCGCCGCCCGCCGCAGTGATGGCCTCGTCGAGCAGGTCGCGCAGTTCCACGGCCTGGTCGAGCCAGCCCGACCCGGCCTCCAACGCGGCGGCCATGGCCATCGCCCCGGGCAGGTTCTCGGTCCCGCCGCGATAACCGCGTTCCTGCCCGCCAGTGGGGCGGAGCATGGCCCAATCGCGCACCAGCAGCGCCCCGACCCCGATCGGCCCGCCGAATTTGTGCGCTGAAATCGCAATCAGGTCAGCGCCAAAGGGCAGCACCATCTTGCCCGCGGTCTGGGCGCAATCGGCCAGCAGCAGCCCGCCAGAATCGTGGACCACGTCGGCCACCCGCTCAAGCGGTTGCAGCACCCCGGTCTCATTGTTCGCGGCCTGGACCGCGACCAGCCCGGGCAAGGCGCAGGCCGCAATATCGACCTTGCCCAGCGGATCGACACCGATTTTCACCGCCGCAGCGGCATGGCGCAGCACCGCCTCGTGCTCGGTCACGCTGACCCCGGCGAAGGGCTGGACGCAGCGCGAAACCGCCAAAGCCAGCGCCTCGCTCGCCCCGCTGGTGAACACCACTTCGCCGTCCCACGCGAGCGCTGCCTTGACCCGTGCCCGCGCCTCTTCCAGCGCCGCCCGGGCGCGCCGCCCGGCACCATGCGGGCTGCTCGGATTGGCCCAGATCGCGAACCCTTCGAGCATGGCCGCGCGCGCTGCTGGCAGCAGCGGCGTGGTCGCGGCGTGGTCAAGATAGATTGGCTGGGCGCTCATGCTCGGAAAAGTTGCTTTTCGGACATGCGTTTCTATATAGCGCCTGCTTCCCGATCATAGCCCCATCCGGTCCGGCCAGCCGCTTTATTCCGGCCGCCGCGGGTGGTGCCCAACCAACGACAGGTAAAAGCCGATGCCCGCAGTGATCTTTCCCGGACCCGAAGGCCGCCTTGAAGGCCGGTTCCAGCCAGCCAGCCGCAGTCGCGCGCCGGTCGCGATGATCCTGCATCCGCACCCCCAGGCGGGCGGCACGATGAACGAGCGGATCACCCAGCAGCTCTACAAGACCTTCGCCAACCGCGGCTTCGCGACGTTGCGGTTCAACTTTCGTGGGGTCGGCCGCAGCCAGGGCAGCTTCGACAACGGGATCGGCGAACTGAGCGACGCCGCCGCCGCGCTTGACTGGGTCCAGTCGATCCACCCCGAAGCCAGCACCACCTGGATTGCCGGGGCCAGCTTTGGCGCGCTGATCGGGATGCAGCTGCTAATGCGGCGTCCGGAAATCCGTGGTTTCATCTCGGTCGCGCCGCCGGCCAACATGTACGATTTCAGCTTCCTTGCGCCGTGCCCCTCCTCGGGCATCATCATCCAGGGGGCGGCCGATACGGTGGTGTCACCCAATTCGGTCCAGAAGCTGGTCGACAAGCTGCGCACGCAGAAGCACATCACGATCCATCACGAGGAAATCCCCCGGGCCAACCATTTCTTCGAGAACGAGATGCCCGACCTGATGCGCTCGGTCGACAATTACCTCGACATGCGGCTTTCGCCGGATTGCCCGATTCGCTGAGCTACTGACGCGCCTGCACCACCGGCGCGTTGCCGGAACTGTCCGGCACGATCCAGATCAGCACGTTGCCGATCGCGACCGCGGCCAGCACCAGCATCAGCCAGACCTGCCGGGTCATCCCGCCGCGCCGCCACAGCGCGATTGCGCCGATCAGCAGCGCAATCGTGGCGAGGACCAGAATCGACAGGACGGTATCGACCCCCATCAGCGCGCCAGCTTTCCAGCCATGCCGATGATGTCGTCGAGCGGATTGCCATCATGGTTGAGGTCGATCAGCGAGCCGAGCCCGCCGAGCAGCCCACCGCCGCCGGAAGGGGCCGCCTGCTGCTGTCCGCCGCCCAGCACCGAGCCGAGGATCGAACCGAGGATGCCGCCGCCGCCCTGGCCTTCGCCCTGACCGCCAGCCCGCGACGACAGATACCCGCCGACCAGCATCGCCAGGATCGGCAGCATCTTCTTGAGCAGTTCGGGATCGATCCCGGTCTGCCCGGCCGCATGCCCGGCCACCGTCCGGCTGACGTCTTTCGAGCCGAAAATCTGACCGAGAATGTCATTCCCCTTGGCCACGTCGGTTTCCTGCGGTCCCAGCACATTGTCGGCCAGCCCGGCATGTTGCAGATGGCCACACATCACCATGTGCCAGCAGCCATAGATACGCGGCCCGCCGATCAGCATCAGCGGCCCCAGATGGCGCCAGCGCTCCTCCAGCTCGGCCAGCAGTTGCACAAGCGGGGGAATGCGATCGTCGCGTTCGATCATGGTCGCGACCGGCCGCGGTGCGACGAGCGGGGTGCTGTTTCGGGATACCTCATATGAATCGTATTCTGATCA
>CALCQB010000316.1 GCA_937897535.1 uncultured Novosphingobium sp.
CATCCTTGATCGCGTCGAAGCTGCCGTAGTGATCGAGGTGTTCGGGATCGATGTTGGTCACCACCGCGATGGTCCCGTCGAGCCGCAGGAACGAGCCGTCGCTCTCGTCGGCCTCGACCACCATCCACTCGCTTTCGCCAAGCCGGGCGTTGGAACCGTAGGAATTGATGATCCCGCCGTTGATCACGGTCGGGTCGATCCCGCCGGCATCAAGCAGTGCCGCGACCATGCTGGTCGTGGTGGTCTTGCCGTGGGTCCCCGCGACCGCGACGGTCCGCTTGAGCCGCATCAGCTCGGCCAGCATTTCCGCGCGGCGGACCACCGGCACCCGGTGTTCGAGCGCGGCGGCGACTTCCGGGTTGGTGCGCCGCACCGCCGTGGAAGTGACCACCACCGCCGCATCGCCGAGATTTTCGGCGGCGTGGCCGATCATCACCTTGATCCCGCGCGCGCGCAGCCCTTCGACGACATAGCCCTCGGCGATGTCGCTGCCTTGCACCGTGTAGCCAAGGTTGTGCATCACCTCGGCGATCCCGGACATGCCGATCCCGCCGATCCCGACGAAATGGATCGTGCCGATATCGGTGCCGACGCCCTTCATGCCGGCGCTCCCTGCGCCGACGACGCGGCCTCGAGGCTGTCGGCCACGCGGATCACGTCCATCAACGGCGCGCCGCCGAAGCTTTCGACCAGATCGGCAAGGTCGTTCACGGCGCTGGGATAGCCGCAGTTCCAGGCGGCATGGGCGGCGGTTGCCAGCGTCTGCGGCTGCATCGCGATCGCCTGGATCTGCTTGGCCAGCTCGGCTGCGGTGAACTTGTCCTGCCGGATCATCCGCGCGCCACCGGCAGCGCAGATTTCATTCGTGTTGACCGCCTGATGATCGTCGGTAGCAATCGGCAGCGGGACCAGGATCGCCGGACGACCCACCGCGGTCAGTTCGGCCACGGTCGAGGCCCCGGCGCGGCCGATGAACAGGTGGGCGTCGGCCAGCCGCTCGGCCATATTCTCGAAATAAGTGCCGAGCTCAGCCGGAATATCGTGGCTGGCATAACGGCTGCGGACCGCCTCGATATCCTCGGGTCGGCACTGCTGGGTAACTTGCAGGCGGCTGCGCAGCGCCGTGGGGAGCATGGCGAGGCCATCGGGGACGACTTGGCTGAGCACGCCGGCACCCTGGCTGCCGCCGGTCACCAGCACGCGCAGCAGGCTGTCTTCGCCGAAGGGCGGAAAGGGCTGATCGCGCAGTGCTAGAACTTCGGCCCGGATCGGGTTGCCGACCAGATGGACCTTGTCCAGATGCTTGGGCTTCAGCCGCTCGGTCTCACGATAGGAGGTGGCGATCGCGTTGACTCGCCCGGCCAGGAACCGGTTGACCCGGCCCAGCACCGCGTTCTGCTCGTGGATCACGCTGGGCACGCCGCCGCTGGTCGCCGCCCACAGCGCCGGGAGCGCGGGATAGCCGCCGAACCCGACCACGGCCGAGGGTTGAAAGCTTTCGAACAGCCGCGCCGCCATCCGCTTGCCCTCGAGAATCGCCGCGATCCCAGCCGGCCAGTGCAGCGGGTTCTTGCCGAGCCGCCCGGCTGGCAGGACATGCGCGACCAGCGAAGGCGGCTTGCCCGGCAGGCGGCTGCCGCGCTCGTCGGTGATCAGCGCGACATGGTGCCCGCGCGCCTCCAGCTCGACCGCCAGCGCAAAGGCCGGGATCAGGTGCCCGCCGGTGCCGCCCGCGGCCAGGACATAGTGGCGCGAGGCCGAACTCATAGCTTGATTCCCACGCTGGCGAGGGTGAACCGCTCGCGCCGGATGAACGGATTGCGGCGGGTGATCGACAGCAGGAAGCCGACCCCCAGGCACAGCGCGACGGTTGAGGAACCGCCATAGGAGATCAGTGGCAAGGTCATCCCCTTGGACGGGAACAGCTGCAGGTTGACCAGGATGTTGATGAACGCCTGTCCGCCGATCTGCGCGATCAAACCGGCGGCAGCCAGCGTGGTGAACAGGTCTTCCTCATCAAGCAGGCGGATCAAAACCCGGGCGACCAGCGCCAGATAGAGCACGACGATCACGAGGCAGGCGATCAGGCCGAACTCTTCACCGATCACCGAAAAGATATAGTCGGTGTGCGCCTCTGGCAGGCCGAGCTTGCGGGTGCCGAGCCACAGCCCCGATCCGGTCCAGCCGCCGGCCAGCAGGGTCCGCTGGGCCAGGTCGACCTGATCGAAGGCGCTGCCGCCGCCCAGAAAGGCGTCGATCCGGTGGCGGGCATTGTCATAGAACATGTAGGCCAGCACGACGAAGGCCAGACCGGCCCCGCCGGCCAGTCCGATCCGCTTGAGCGAAATCCCGCTCATCAGCACCATCACGAACCACACTCCGATGAACAGGATCGCCGATCCGAAATCGGGCTGGGCCATCAGCAGGACGGCGATCATGCCCATCAGCCCGGTCACGATCTCGATCACCGGCAGGTTCGGATCGCGCACCCGCCACGACAGGATCCAGGCCATCCCGATCGCGAAGGCCGGCTTGAGGAATTCCGACGGCTGGAGCGACATGCCCAGGTTCAGCCAGCGCCGCGCGCCGTTGACGCTGAACCCGATCAGCGGAACCAGCATCAGCCCGACCAGCATGGCAAAGCACAGCATGATCCCGGCCCGGCGGGCCAGATCCTTGGGCAGCATCGAAGCCCCGATCATTGCGATCAGGCCAACGAACTGCCAGCGGATATGCATGGTGAAGAAGTGCAGATCGTCGAGCCGGACCGCCGCGGTCGAAAGCCGCCGGGCGCTGGCCGGGGAGCTCGCGGCGACCGCCGCCGTGCCGATCGCCATCAACGTCAGGACCAGAAACAGCAGCGTCCGGTCGATCTCGCGCCACCAGATCGCCAGATCGCTGCGCCGGGCCCGCTGCGGACGGGCCACCGCGCCCTCGCTGCCGACCTTGCCGCCGCGCGGTACAATCGGGGGAAGCGTCGCCATCAGCTGCGCCCTCCGGCCTGGCCCGCCGGTTCGGGGGTCAGCAGGGTCTGGACGATCTGGCGAAAGGTATCGCCGCGCGCCTCGTAATCGCGGAACTGATCGAAACTGGCGCAGGCCGGGGACAACAGCACCACGTCGCCAGGCCGGGCTGCGGCCATGGCCTGCTGGATCGCCTCGCACATCATCTCGCTGCGGGTCACCGCCATGTGCGGGGCCAGCAGCTCGGCAAAGCGCGGACCGGCATCGCCGATGGTATAGGCCGCCGCGACATTGCCGAAGAACGGCGCGCATTCGTCAAGATCGACGCCCTTGGGCAGCCCGCCCAGGATCCAGTGGACCCGGCGGTGATCGCTGGGCGGAAAGGCCGCCAGCGCCGGTGCGGCGGAGGCCGGGTTGGTCGCCTTGCTGTCGTTGATATACATCACCCCGGCGCTTTCCGCGACCCGCTCCATCCGGTGCGGCAATCCGCGAAAGCTGGCCAGCGCCGGACGCCACTGCATCGGGGTCAGTCCCAGCGCCTCGGCGATCGCCACGGCAACGGCGGCGTTCTGCAGGTTGTGCGGGCCCTGCAGGCTGGGCCAGTCGGGCTGGAGCTTGATCAGGTCCTTGCCGTCGACACTGCGGACCCGCCATGCCTCGCGCAGCTTCGCCTCATGCGCGGCCACGCCCTGGGTCTTGGCATCGCTGGTCCCGAAGATGGCGAACTGATCGGGCCGCTGCATCGCGAACAGCCGGGCCTTGCTGGCGGCATAGCCGGTGAAGCCATCGTAGCGGTCGAGATGATCGGGGGTGATGTTGAGCAACGCGGCAACTTCGCATTGCAGCGAGTGAGTCAGATCAAGCTGGTAACTCGACAGTTCGAGCACATAGACCCCGCCGGCCGCGAGCGGATTGGCGGCGAGAATCGGCAGGCCGATATTGCCGCCCATCCGGGTCGGCAGCGCCGCCGATTGCAGGATATGGTGGACCAGCGCGGTGCAGGTCGACTTGCCGTTGGTTCCGGTGATCCCCACCACCCGGTGCGCGGGCAGTTCAGGCCGGGCAAGCGCGAACAGTTCGATATCGCCGATCACCGGCACCCCGGCGGCAGCGGCCACCCTGGCGATCGGATGGGTGTTGAGCGGGACGCCGGGCGAAACGACGACGCCAGCAAACCCGGTCAGGTCGATCCCGACCGGATCGGCCAGTTCGACCCGCCCCTCTAGCGCCTTGCGCGGTTCCTCGCGGCTGTCCCACGCCGTGACCTGCGCGCCGCCCGCCAGCAGGCTGTTGACAGCCGCCATCCCCGAGCGGGCCAGCCCGAGAACGGCATAGCGCTTGCCGGCAAAGGCGGAGGTGGTGATCATCTGAGCTTGAGCGTTGAAAGACCGATCAGCGCCAATACGATCGAAACGATCCAGAACCGGATCACCACGGTCGGCTCCTTCCAGCCAAGCTGTTCGAAGTGGTGGTGGATCGGGGCCATCTTGAACACCCGTTTGCCGGTGCGCTTGTAAACCGCGACCTGGATGATCACCGACAAGGCCTCGGCCACGAACAGACCGCCGACAATCCCCAGCACGATCTCATGGTGCGCGGCCACCGCGATTGCCCCCAGCGCGCCGCCCAGCGCGAGGCTGCCGGTATCGCCCATGAACACCGCCGCCGGCGGGGCGTTGAACCACAGGAACGCGAGGCAGGCCCCCATGATCCCGGCGCAGAGGATCGCCAGTTCGCCCGCCCGCGGGACGTGCGGAATGCCGAGGTAAGCCGAAAAGTCGGCCCGTCCGGCCAGGTAGGCGATGATCGCAAAGGTTCCGGCAGCGATCACCACCGGCATCGTCGCGAGGCCATCGAGCCCGTCGGTCAGGTTGACGGCATTGCCCGCGCCAACGATCACGAAGGCCGCAAACACATAGTAGAACGGTCCCAGCGGGATGTAGTGGCCGCTGAAGAACGGCACGTAGAGGTTGGTATCGATCTGGCTGACCAGCAGCCATGAGGCGATCCCGGCGACCACGAATTCAAGCGCCAGCCGAACGCGCCCGGGCACCCCGGCGTGAGTGCGCTTCTTGACCTTGTCGTAGTCGTCCAGGAATCCGATCGCGCCGAACCCGAGCGTGACCGCGATACAGGCCCAGACCAGCGGGCTGGTCAGGTCCATCCACAGCACCATCGAAACAGCCAGCGCCACCAGGATCATCAGTCCGCCCATGGTCGGCGTGCCGCGTTTGGCCAGATGGGTTTGCGGCCCGTCCTCGCGGATCGGCTGGCCCTTGCCCTGGCGGACCCGCAGCATCGCGATGAAACGCGGACCAATGATCAGACCGAGGATCAGCGCCGTCATCAACGCGGCACCCGCGCGGAAGGTCTGATAGCGGATAAGGTTCGCCAGCCCCTCGAACTGAAAATACTGCGCGATCAGGTAAAGCATTCCTGATCCTAATCCTTTTGCTGCGCGAGCGCGGCGACGACTGTCCCCAACCCGACCGAATTCGACCCCTTGACGAGGATCGCGTCACCGCCCTCCACGCCGTGCGCCGCGAGCGCCTTGAGCGCCTCTGCCGCTGTCCCGCAATGGGCGAAGGCGATGGGCTTGCCAAGCGCGGTTTGGGCCGCTTTCCCCAGTTCGTCGGCCAGAGACTGCATCTCGTCGCCGACCAGCACCGCGAAGTCTGCGCCGGATGCGGTGAGCGGTTCGATCAGCGCGGCGTGATAGGCCGGGCCGTGCGTGCCCAGTTCTTTCATCGCGCCCAGCACCACCAGGCGGCGGCGGGCCGGGGTGGCACCAAGTTGCGCGAGGGTGGCGCGCATCGAGGTGGGGTTGGCGTTGTAGCTTTCGTCGATCAGCAGCGCCCGGCCCGAGCTATCGCCGCCCCTGGCCGAAATCGTGTGCCGCTGGCCGCGTCCCTTGAGGCCCTGCATCTCGGCCAGCGCCAGCCCGGCCGAACCCAGATCACCCCCGGCCGCGCCGACTGCCGCGATCACGGCCAGCGAGTTGGCGATCCAGTGCTCGCCCGGCTCGGCCACGGTGTAGCAGATCCGCCGTGCACCAAGATCGGCGGTGACCAGCGACCCGCCGCCCGGTGCGGGCACGGCATCAAGCAGGCGGACATTGGCGTGGGCCGCCCGGCCGAAGGAAACAACGGCGACCTTGTGTTGTTCTGCCGCTTCCTTCAGCCGGGCGAAGTGGGGGCTGTCTGCCGGGATGATCGCGACCCCGCCGGTCTCCAGCCCCTCGAATATCTCCGCCTTGGCATCTGCAATCGCTTCTTCGCTGCCCAGCATTTCGATGTGAGCGGGCGCGATGGTTGTTATCACCGCGACGTGGGGCCGGACCTGCGCGGCCAGTGCGCGGATTTCACCGGCGTGGTTCATGCCCATCTCGAACACGCCATAGCGGCTGCGCGCCGACATCCGCGCCAGGCTGAGCGGGACCCCGACATGGTTGTTGTAGCTCTTGACCGAACGGTGCGCCTTGCCCCGGCTCGAACGGTCGAGCGCGGCGAAGATCGCTTCCTTGACCCCGGTCTTGCCAACCGATCCGGTTACCCCGATTATCGTCGCATCCGCCCGGTTTCGTGCGGCTTTTGCGAGAAGCTCAAGCGCGATTGAGGTATCCTCGACCAGGATATGCGGGCCATTGACCGGCCGGTCGACCATGACTGCGGAGGCACCTCTGGCAAAGGCCATTTCGACAAACCGGTGGCCGTCCATCGCCTCGCCCTTCAAGGCAAAGAACAGGTCGCCCGGCACCACGTCGCGGCTGTCGATCTCGACCCAGGCAACCTGAAACTGGCCGTGCGCAGTCCCGCCGACCGCGCGGGCGATCTCGACCGCGTCCCACAGCGCGAGGCCGAGCAGGTCGGTCTCTTCGGCAGGCCAATCGAGGATCATGGCAAGCGCATTCATGCAGCACACTCCCTGGCTACAGCAACGTCGTCGAACGGCAGAACGCGGGTATTCTCTCCCGCGCCGAATATCTGGCCCAGCTCGTGGCCCTTGCCGGCCACCAGCACGATATCAGCGGGCCCGGCCTCGGCAACTGCCGCGGCGATCGCGGCCCGGCGATCGGCCACTTCGCGCAAGGCTTTGCCGCCTTGCAGCACCATCGAGCGGATCGCGGCGGGATCCTCGCCGCGCGGATTGTCATCGGTCACGATACCCAGATCGGCCTGCCCGGCGACGACCCGGCCCATCGGTTCGCGCTTGCCGAGGTCGCGATCCCCGCCCGCGCCGAACACCACGATCAGCTTGCCTGCACAGTGCGGACGCAGCGCGGCGATCGCTGCCTCGAGCGCATCGGGGGTATGGGCATAGTCGATGTAGACCGGCGCCCCGGACCGGGCGATTGCGGCGCACTCCAGCCGCCCTCGCACCGGCTGCAACCGTGCCAGGGCATCGAACACCTGCGCGGCATCGCCGCCGGTGGCAAGCACGAGCCCGGCGGCAACCAGCGCATTCGCGGCCTGGTAGGCCCCGATCAGCGGCAGGTTGAGCTTGCGCCGTTCGCCCTGCCATTCGATCTCCAGGGTCTGGCCCAGCTGGGTCGGGGTGCGAGCGAGAAGACGGATCGACGACCCCGACGTATCCGCCTTCTCGCCCACGGTGAGCACGCGCAACCCGCGTTTTTCTGCGTGCCCGATTGCTTTGGCCGACCATCCGTCGTCGGCCCAGATGACTGCAGTGCCTACACCATCGACCACTTCGTCCAGCAGCCGCATCTTGGCCGCGAAGTAATCGTCCATGTCCTTGTGGTAATCGAGGTGATCGCGGCTGAGATTGGTGAAGGCGGCGGCGATCACCCTGGGCCCCTCGCTGCGGTACTGTGACAGGCCGTGGCTGCTGGCCTCGAACGCAACGTGGGTGATCCCCTCGCGCGCCAGCCCGCTCATGTTGGCGAGGAAGGTGACGACATCGGGAGTGGTGAGCCCGGTCGAGACGCTTTCGTCCGCGGTGGTCACCCCCAGCGTGCCGATCGAGGCCGCGCGCTGCCCGGCCATCCGCCAGATCTGGCGGGTCATCTCGACGGTCGAGGTCTTGCCGTTGGTTCCGGTTACGGCGACCACCGTATCGGGAAACGGCGCGAAGAACCTGGCGGCGAGCCGGGCAAAGGCGCGGCGCGGGACCGGATCGGCGATGTGGACCGCGCCTTCGACCCTGGCTTCGGGCCGGGCCACCACGGCGACCGCTCCGGCGGTCACGGCTGCCGGAATGAAATCCTCGCCGTTGACGGTCAGTCCCTGGAACGCGCCGAACACGGTACCGGGCGCGACCTTGCGGTTGTCGATCGCAAAGCCCGTAACCTGGCTGTCTGCGGCGCCGGACAAGGCCAGTCCGGCCTGTTCGGCCAGCGCGCCCAGCTTCATTCCCCGCCCCCCTTGCCGACCAGCGGAGCAAGATCGGTAATGTCCACATCGCGGGTGGCGTCGGGCATGATCCCCAGCAGCGGTCCGATCCGCGGGACCAGGCGGCCAACCACCGGGGCGGCGTTCCACGCGGCGGTGCGCTGGCCCGAGGTGGCGACGGTGCCCTGGGGTTCGTCCAGCATCGCGATGATCACGTAGCGCGGATGATCCATCGGGAAGGCTGCGGCGAAGGTCGCCACCAGCGAGGTCTTCTTGTAGCCACCCGCACCGGGCTTTTCGGCCGAGCCGGTCTTGCCGCCGACCCGGTAGCCGACCGCGTTGGCCTTGCGGCCCGTACCGAGATCGACGATCAGCCGCAGCAGCTGGCGCATCCTTGCGCTGGTGCTGGCCTTGAACACCCGGCGGCCCGGGACAACCTGGCCTGGCTCCAGCTTCATCAATGTGGCCGGACGCCAGACCCCGCCATTGACCAGCGCAGCATAGGCACTGGCGAGGTGCAGCGGCGTAACCGCGATGCCGTGACCATAGGACACGGTCATGGTGGTGATCCGCGACCATTCGCCCCGGGGCCACAGCGGAAAGCCGCGCGCCGGAAGCTCGATCTGGGCGCGCTGGTCCATCCCCAGCGAACGCATCGTCTGGTTAAGTCGAATGCCGCCGAGCTCATCGCCAACTTGCGCGGTGACGATGTTGGAGGAATGGATCAGCGCTTCGGGCACGTTGAGCGAAGCACCCAGCGTATGGCTGTCGCGGATCTGAAAGCCGCCGATCGCCAGCGGGCGGTTCGATTGATAGCGGCGCGACAGGTCGGTGATCACCCCGGCATCGATCGCGGCGGCGACAGTGATCGGCTTGAAGGTCGAACCCAACTCATAGACCTGGTTGGTCACCCGGTTGAAGATGAAGCTTTCGCCGGTGCGGTCGATCAGGTTGGGGTTGAACGAGGGCAGCGAGGCCAGCGCGACGACTTCGCCGGTATCGACATCGAGCACGATCCCGGCTGCGCCCTTGGCGTTCGAATCGGTCATCCCGCGCGACAGTTCCTCTTCCAGCGCGCCCTGGACCCGTGCGTCGATCGACAGCGCGGCCGGAGTTCCGCGCTGGGCCGGGTCGGTCAGCCGCTGGTCGAAGACCTGCTCCATCCCGACGTGACCGTGTCCGTCGGCTCCGACGAAACCGAGCACGTGCGCGGCCATCGAACCCTGCGGATAGAACCGTTCGGTCTCACGCGGGAATTCCAGCGCCGGTTCGCCCAGCGCGTGGATCCGGTTGGCATCCTCAGGCAGGATCCGACGGCGCAGATAGCCGGGCTTGCCATCGGCCAGCCGGGCGGTCAGCGCGTTGACTTCAAGGTCCGGGAATATCCGCACCAGCTTTTCCGCGACTTCGCGCGGGCTACCGACCAGCGGCGGACCATCGCCGCCCAGCGCCGCCGGATTGTACCACAGCGCATAGGCGGGAAAGGCGCGGGCCAGCGGCACACCATTGCGATCGACGATATCGGCGCGCTCGGGCAGCAGCATGGTGCCGAACTGTTGCTGGGTCGGGTTCTGCTCGAACAGGCCCAGGAACAGGATCCGGCCGACCGCGGCAACCGCAATCAGGGCAAAGGCCAGCACCACCCACAAGACCCGCCACTTGGCCATCAGCAGGCTGCGCGCGCGAACATTGACCAGCGCGCCGCGGCCCGAAGAGATAGCGGTCGAGATCGCGATCGTGCTCATTCCTGACGGGCATCCTTCGGTTCGATCGTCCCGAGCCGGTCGCCCAGCGTCGCGTCGGTGGTGACCTTGCGCTTGCCATCGCGCGGTGGTTCGGCCGCCATGGCCTTGCCCGACAGCGGATTGACCATGCTCGGCAGCGCGCTGGTTTCGCGCGGCGCATCGGCGCTGGCGACCCGGATCGGGCTCGGCGCATCGGCCGCGCGCGGCTTGCCCAGCGCGGCCAGCTGGCGCTCGCCTTCAAGGTACTGCCCGGCAGCCGGCGCCTGATAGCCGAACTCGACCTCGTTGAGGCTGCGCAGCTGCTGCTGGTTGGCGCGGGTCTCGAACTCGGTCTCAAGCAGCAGCTTGTCCTGCTTGACCGACACGATCTGCCGTTCGGCCAACCGGACCTGGCTCTTCACCGCGTTGACCTTGAAGGTCAGGATCACGGTGAAGGTGAAGCAGGTCAGCAGCACTGCGGCCCAGCCGATCGAGCGTAGGCGGTCGCGGGTCAGGTTCATGCGGCCCTCCTTGTCCGGGGCGGAGCATCGGTGCGGACGGCCGCGCGGAGCGTGGCGGAGCGGGCCCGGGGATTGCGGGCCAGCTCCGCTTCGGACGGGCGCAGCGCCTTGCCGACCTGGGCGAAGGTTGGGGCAAAAGCCGGGGCGCTGGCCGGCATATGGCGCGAGGCATTGGCGATCGCGCCGCTGGCTTCGCGCAGGAAATTCTTGACGATCCGGTCTTCGAGGCTGTGGAAGGCAACCACCGCAAG
Organism: uncultured Novosphingobium sp.; assembly: GCA_937897535.1. Taxonomy (GTDB): domain Bacteria; phylum Pseudomonadota; class Alphaproteobacteria; order Sphingomonadales; family Sphingomonadaceae; genus Novosphingobium. The sequence continues at coordinate 10,808 of CALCQB010000316.1, forward strand.
CCGTCCGCCGGGGACCAGCAGGGCTTCGGCGGCGGACAACCCGGCGCGCAGCTCGTCAAGCTCGGCGTTGATGTGGATGCGGATCGCCTGAAAGCTGCGGGTGGCGGGATCCTTGGGCGCGCCGGGCCGATAGCCGAGCGCCTTGCGCACCACATGGGCGAGCTGGCCGGTGGTCTCGAGCGGACGAGCGGCAACGATCGCGCGGGCAACCCGGCGCGACTGGCGCTCTTCGCCGTATTCGTAGAGCACGTCGGCAATCGTGCCTTCCGCCGCCGTGTTGAGGAAATCGGCGGCGCTTTCCCCATCCTGGCCCATCCGCATGTCGAGCAGGCCATCGCTGGAAAAGGCAAAGCCGCGCTCGGCCTGGTCGAGCTGCATCGAGGAGACCCCGATATCCATCACCACCCCGTCGACCCGGGCGACCCCGGCTTCGGCCAGCGAGGCGACCATTTCGGAGAAACGGCGCGGATGGAGCACCAGCCGGGGCGGGCTTTCCCCGGCTTCGCTCCAGCCGCGTCCGCCCCGGATCGCGTCCGGATCGCGATCGAAGGCGTGAACGCTGGCACCGGCATCGAGCAAACGGCGGGTATAGCCGCCGGCGCCAAAGGTGGCATCGACGATCACCGTGCCGGGGGCAGGCGCGAGCGCGGCGATCACTTCATCGAGCAGGACGGGAATGTGCGGAGCGGTCATTTCCGCCCCTTGCCGTTGCGGGCCTGGCTGGCGAGGTCGAGGCAGGCTTCCTGGGCATCTTCCCAGCCCAATCCCATTTCGGCGAGGACATCCGGGCTCCAGATCGTGAACTGCTTGCCGCCGCCCTGGAAGAACGCCGCATCGCTCAGCGCGCCGAGCTTGAAGAACCGTTCGGGCAGGATGAACCGGCCGGAATCGTCGAACGGCACGCGGGCGAAGCCGTAGAGTTGCTGGGCGCGCAGATCGCGGTCGTAATCCTGCTGGCGGTCAAGCGCGTTGCGCTCTTCACGGTCGAGCTCGGCTTCGAATTCGGCAACCCGCGACAGCCCGAAACCGGTCAGGCATTTCCACCGCGAATGCTTGGCGATGCACAGGACACGCTCACCATCGCCGGAATCGCGAACCGCTTTGCGGAAGTCTGGGGGCAGCACGAAGCGGCCCTTTTCGCCCAGCAGCGAAAAGCCTTGGCCACTATATGCTACAGGCTTTCCCGCCTCCACTTTTCGCCCCGCACCAAGCCGGGATTGCTCCCGGGTCCCGAAAAAAATCCTCCCTCACCCGGCCGCGCGCCCCCGCGGCCAGATCGCTCCTTGGGAGCGCGGCGATGGAATTGGATGTCGATGAAACGGTGCAATACCGCTGCAATTGCGGGGATGAAAGGGAAAATTGCGGGATTTCACGGGATAACTCGGTAAATAACTGATTAATTTATATTTGATTCCTTGGACGGATTGTTCAAAAGCAAAATGTTTGCAGTTTGTTCCAACCAAGAATCAGCGACTTAGGCCGCGACTCCCAGAGATTGGGTGAGCCTTCCCGTCAATTCCCCAAATGTAACGAATCAACGCGCCGCGAAGGCGGTGTCGAGCAGCGCGGCAAAGGCCTTTGCGCGAGTTCCTTCGGGGTCGTCTCGCTCTAGCACGGCAGCGTCTGCCAAGGCAAAGACCCGCCCCTTGCCGATCGAACAGGTGACGGCGAGCCCATCGCCCCACAACCGGCAATTGTCCTGGCCTCTGGTGGCAAAGCGGCCGGGCAGGTTGACCGGCACCGCCACCCCCATCACCTCGCGGCGTTGCTCGCCCAGCTCCTGTCCATCATCCAGATGGAGATCCAGCCCCCAACGGGCCAGGATCGGTGAAAGCAGCACCACCGCCTGCGGACGGCGCGGATCGACCAGCGGAAACGCCGATTCCTCGGTCAGCGCCGGATCGGCCAGCAGGAACAGCTGCCCCCCGCCCCGCACCCACGCATCGAGCGCAACGTTTTCCTGCGGGTTGAGCACGCGCGGCTGGGCCATTACCAGCCGTCGGAGCTTGCCCAGCGGTGCTTGCCCCGGCGCGCCGACCAGCACGTCGATCGGCTCGATTGCCCCGGTCCGCGCCAACATGGCGCGCGCCCAGTGCGGCGGCTGATCCTGGCCAAGTGTGGTTGAAATGTCCGGGCTATCCGCCCACAGGATCGGCAGCGTGGTGAACAGTCCGATCGGCTCCAGCGAACGCGCCGCGCGCGGTGCCGACCACCACACCAAGGCACCCAGCGCGGTCAGGACCAGCGCAGCGATGATCCAGCGTTGGCGGGCTTTAGCGAGGAGCATTGGCGGCAGCAGCCGCCGGACGGGCCGCAGCCGAGGGTGCTTCGCTCGGCACGGCCGAGGGCACTACCCCCAGATCGGCCAGCGGATCGGAATTGGTCGGCGAAGCGCTGGCCGAGGCCTGCTCGGCAGGGCTCCTGCCGGCATCTTCCGCCATCCGGGCGCGGTCATTGATGATGTTGGCCAGGCCCACTATCAGCAGCACCGCGGCGATCAGGAACAAGCCGGTCTGGAGCCGCTGGACGGCCTGGGCGCGCAACTCCCGCGCCGATGGCGGCACGAAGTGCTGCGGACCGGAAAGCGGTGGTGTGACCCTACGTGGCGGTTGTGTTGCCATTCTGTGACGAAGGCTAGCCGATCAGACGAGCCAAGGGAAGACCGGAAGTCCCTTGGATTTGAGCCATTCCGCATTGTAGAGGCTGGAGAGGTAGCGAAAGCCGGTATCGCACAGAATCGTCGCGACCCGCGGATTTTCCCGCCCATCGGCGACAAGTTGCTGGCCCAGCGCGACGGCTCCGGCAACATTTATCCCCGAGGACAGCCCCAGGCACAGCCCTTCTTCCTTGAGCAGCCGGGCGACCCATTCCAGCCCTTCCTCGTCCGAAATCCGGAACTGGGTGTCGATCGGCGCGCCTTCGAGGTTGGCGGTGATCCGGCCTTGCCCGATCCCTTCGGCGACCGAGGTTCCCTCAGCCTTGAGCTCGCCATTGGCGTAGTAATTGTACAGCGCCGCGCCGTGCGGATCGGTCAGCGCGATCCGGATGTTCTCGTCGAACGCCTTGAGCCCCAGTCCGACCCCGGCAATCGTCCCGCCGGTCCCGGCCGCGCAGGTAAATCCATCGATCCGGTGCTCAAGCTGCTCCCAGATTTCGAGGGCGGTGCTTTCGATATGGGCCTTGCGGTTGGCGATATTGTCAAACTGGTTGGCCCAGACCGCGCCCTCGGTCTCTTCGGCCAGTCGGCGCGAGGTATGGACGAAATGCCCCGGATTGGAGAACGGTGCAGGCGGGACCAGCACCAGTTCGGCCCCCAGCGCGCGCAGCGTGTCCATCTTTTCCTTGGACTGGTTCTCGGGCATCACGATCACGGTCTTGTAGCCCAGCGCGTTGGCGACCAGCGCGATCCCGATCCCGGTGTTGCCGGCCGTGCCTTCGACGATCGTCCCGCCTGGCAGCAGCGCGCCCCGGGCCTCGGCATCGCGAACGATCCACAACGCCGCGCGGTCTTTCACCGACGCGCCGGGATTGGCGAATTCGCACTTGCCCCAGATTTCGCAGCCGGCCGCTTCGCTCGGCCCTTCGAGCAGGACCAGCGGGGTGTTGCCGATCAAATCTAGCGTGTCAGTCCTGGCGATTGGTGCGTTCATGACGGCAGAGGTAGGTTTGCTGGAGCCGCTGCGCAACGGATTTGCGCTTGCGGCCCTGAAACTCAGTCTTCCGGGGCGATCGTGACCTTGAGCCCGTCGAGTTCGTCACTCATTTCCAGCTGGCACGACAGCCGCGAGTTTTCGGTGCGGTGGTCGGTCGAATCGAGCAGGTCGTTTTCGTCTTCGCTCAGCGGGGTGACCTTTCCGGCAAAGGCCGGATCGACATAGACGTGGCAGGTCGCGCACGAGCAGCAGCCGCCGCACAGCGCCAGCAGTTCGTCAAAGCCGTTGTCGCGGATCGCTTCCATCACCGAAACCCCGGCGCTGGCATCGATCTGCTTTTCCTCACCGGCCCGGTTGACCACGACTAGCTTGGGCATATCCTCAGGTCCTTTTGTGTCGCGCCCCCTATCGGCGCTTTGGCCGGGCTGCTAACCACTCGGCGGAATTTTGGCAAGCGGGACGCGGCAATGGGTTTGAGTGCGAAGCAGATCAAGGCCGGGCTCGATGCGGTCGGGGCGCTGGAACCCAGGATCGCGGTAGCGGTCGAACGGGTCGGCTATCCCGAGCCGCGGATCCGGCCAACCGGGCACGGCACCTTGATGCGGACCATCGTCGGCCAACAGGTCAGCGTCGCCGCCGCTGCCTCGATGTGGCGCAAGTTCGAGGCGCATGTCGGCGAACAGCTCGACCCGCACCGCGTGCTCGATTCCGATTTCGACACCCTGCGCGCCTGCGGGCTTTCCCGGCAGAAACAGGGCTATATGCGGTCCTTGTGCGAGCTGGTGGTCAGCGGCGGGCTCGATTTCGACAGCCTGCCCAAGGACGACGAGGAAGCGATTGCCCAGCTGACCCAAATCAAGGGCATCGGGCGCTGGTCGGCCGAAATCTACCTGCTGTTCGCCGAAGGCCGACCCGACATCTGGCCGGCCGGCGATCTGGCGGTCCAGGCCGGACTCGGCAAGCTGCTCGGGCTGGAGGAACGCCCCAGCGAAAAGGCCACCCGCGCGCTGGCCGAAGCCTGGCGCCCGCACCGCGGCGCGGCGGCGATCTTCACCTGGCATTGCTATAACAACCCGGCGCTGTAAGCACTGCTGACAGCAATGTCAGTTCGATTCGGGAGAGAGCCGTGACCAGCCGCAAGACCATTTTCATCACCGGTGGCGGATCGGGCATCGGCCGGGCGGTGGCGTTGAAGTTCGGCGGCCAGGGCTGGTTCGTCGGGCTGGCCGATATCAATGAAGCTGGCGCGCGCGAGACAGCCGCGATGCTGCCAGCCGGGCAAAGCTCGGTCCACCAGCTTGACGTGCGCGATCGCGGCGGCTGGGACAGCGCGCTGGCCGATTGCGCGGCCGCGGCTGGCGGCAGGATCGACGTGGTCTTCAACAACGCCGGAATCCCGCTGGGCGGCGCACTGATCGACAATTCCGCTGCCGAAATCGAGCGCTGCATCGACATCAACCTCAAGGGCGTGTTCTTCGGCGCGCAGGCGGCGCATCCTTGGCTAAAGGCCAGCGCGCCGGGTTCGTGCCTGCTCAACACCGCCAGCGCGGCCGGGATCTATGGCGTGGCCGGATCGTCGGTCTATTCGGCGACCAAGTTCGGGGTCCGCGCGCTGACCGAAGCGCTCGACGGCGAATGGCACGCCGACGGGATCACGGTGCGCGATCTGCTGCCGGCCTTCATCGATACCCCGCTGCTCGACCAGAACCCCAACGCCCGGACCAACGGCGGAATCCGCGAACGGGTCAAGGAAGCCGGGCTCGAAATCTCGCCGGTCGGGGATGTTGCCGAGGCGGCCTGGGCAGCGGTCCACGGCGACAAGCTGCACACCCTGGTCGGCAAGACCGCCCGGCAGGCGTGGTTTGCGGCACGCTGGCTGCGGGGCCGGATGCGCCAGCGCTCGCAGGCTTTTGTCAGGTCGATGGGGGACTAGCGCTCACAGGTAACCCTCGATCGCCCGCGCCATCTCGGCATCGCGGGCCGAGAGGCCGTCAGCGTCATGCGTGGTCAGGGTAATCTCGACCCGGTTGTAGACGTTGAACCATTCGGGGTGATGATCGGCCTTGTCGGCATGGAGCGCGACTCGAGTCATGAAGCCGAACGCCGCGTTGAAATCGGCGAACTTGAACGTGCGCAGGATTGCCTTGCCGTCTGCGCGCAATGTCCAATCGGGCAGTTCGGCGAGTAGAATGGCAGTTTCAGCGGATGTAAGGCGGGGGATCGGCATGAAGCCGAGCTTAGGTTGCAAACCCCAGTTCGTCACCCTGAACTTGTTTCAGGGCCCATCGGGCCGATTGCCCCTTGCCAGGTCGAGACACCCAACCGCGCGGCTTCGTGCGCTGGCACGCTTCGATTCGGATGGCGAAATGGGCCCTGAAACAAGTTCAGGGTGACGGGTTTTTGAGGTTTGAGCTGAACGCTAAGCCTTGGCCTGCGCCAGTTCCGCGCCTTCACCCCGCCGTGCGGTTGCCCGGTCCAGCCAGCGCCGCACCGCCGGCGTGTGCCGTTCGGTCAGCTGTGCGATCCCCGCGCAGAGCACCAGCGTGGCCGCGATCGGGGCAAGCACCCACCATGGCCCGTCCGGCAAGGCCGGCCCGAACCGCGCCATCCAGGCGAGCAACGGATAGTGGAACAGGTAGAGGCTGAACGAGAACCCCGCTGCCCAGCGGATCGGCACCTCCCAGCGCTCCAGCCAGTCGGTCGCCAGCCCAGCCAGCGGGCGCAGCGCGGCCAGCGCGACCACCACGGTCAAGGCCAGCGGATAGTCGCTCAGCACCCATTCCGACATGTTCAGCGAGAACGGCACCTGATCGCGCAGCCACAACAGCGCCTTGAGATCGAACAGCCGGATCACCTGAAGCATGGCCGCGCAGCCGAGCAGGTAGAGCACGCCCTGCCGCGCCGACAGGCTGCGCGCCCAGCCCGAACGGTTGAGCCAGGCCCCGGCCAGCCACAGCGGGAACAGCAGCAGCACGTTGAACCCGGCCAGCAAGGCCAGCGCCGCGACTGCCGCGATCCGCTTCCAACCGCTCAGGAAGGACCCGGCGCCGAACAGCGCGTAGTACCAGACCTCGTAACACAGCGACCAATACGGCAGGTTGCCCCAGGTCGGCGCGCCCAACAAAGGCGACTGGCTAAGGAAGGTCAGGCTGGTCGCGACCGAGCGCAGCCCCTCGGCGGCAATGCCGGCGGGGAGCGGGCCATCCAGCGCACGCATCGCGGCATAGCCCAGCGCCGCCAGCAGCACCGCCGGCACCGCCACCGGCCCGATCCGCGCGGCCCGGGCGATGGCATAGTCGCGCAACGAGGTGCGACGGCGCAGCGCCGAATCCGCGATCACCAGCCCGGACAGCACGAAGAACACGATCACGCTGCCGTGGCTCAGCCGCAGGGTGAACGGCATCGCCTCCTTCAGGTCATAGAACTCCGCCGCGTGCGGGGCGAGCACGCCCAGCGCCGACAGAAACCGCAAGCCATCAAGCGCGATCGACAGCGGCCGGGTGATGAAGCGATCGGCTTCCATGGCTGCTGGGCTAACGGAATATGGTGAAGGTTCGGTTTAGGGCTGCAACCTTGGCAGGTGCGCCCCTTTGCCCTATCGCGCTGGCCGATGGGCACCTGCCGACTTTCCGCCACCGACCTCGCCTGCCGCCGCGGCGACCGGCTGCTGTTCGCGCGGCTATCGTTCGCGCTGGAACCGGGTCAGGCACTGCAACTGGCGGGATCGAACGGGATCGGCAAATCGAGCCTGATCCGCATCCTCGCCGGGCTGCTCGCGCCCTATGCCGGAACGGTCGAGCGCGAGGGCGGGCTGGGCCTGCTTGACGAACGCCCGGCGCTCGATCCGCACCTGCCGCTAGGCCGGGCGCTGGCGTTCTGGCAGGCGATCGACGGCGCGGCGGACAATCGCGCGGAGCGGCTCGGCCTGTCCGACCTGCTCGACATTCCGGTCCGCTACCTTTCGACCGGACAGAAGAAGCGCGCCGCGCTGGCCCGGCTGATCGGCCAGCAGGCCCCGATCTGGCTGCTCGACGAGCCGCTCAACGGGCTCGATACCAAAGGCGTCGCGCTGGTCGAGGAACTGGCGGCGGAGCATTGCCAATCCGGCGGAATCGCGGTGATCGCCTCGCACCAGCCGTTCGCCCTGCCCGGCCTGGCACGGATCGAGCTTTCCGATTTCCTCCCCTCCCCAGCGGGGAGGGGTCGGGGGTGGGGGATCGACGCCAGCGGGGAACCCCCACCCCAACCCCTCCCCAGCGGGGAGGGGCTTTCATGAGCGCATTCCTCACACTACTCCGCCGCGACCTCACGCAATTGCTGCTCGGTGGACGGCGCGGCGGGGCCTTGCTGCCGGTGCTGTTCTTCCTCGCGGTGGCGATGCTCTATCCCTTTGCGGTCGGCCCCGATGCGCCGGTGCTGGCGCGGACCGGCGGCGGGGTGATCTGGGTCGCCGCGCTGCTCGCCGCGATCCTTCCGCTTGACCGACTGATCGAGCCCGATCTCGAACTCGGGATGTTCGACCAGTGGTCGCTGCGCGGGATTTCAGAGGAACTGCTGGTTACGGTCCGGGTGCTGGCCCACTGGCTCAGCTTTGGCCCACCGCTGATGCTGGCGGCGCTTCCCGCCGCTGCACTGGTCGGCATCGACGGCAAGACGTTGCGGCTGGTCGAACTGGGCCTGCTCGCGGGAACCCCCGGCCTCGCCGCGCTCGGCGTGCTGGTTGCTGCGCTCACCGCCGGCCTGCGCGGTGGGGCAGCGCTCGGCGGGCTGCTGGCGATCCCGCTGGCGGTGCCGCTGCTGGTGTTCGGCGCAGGCAGCCTGGCGCCGGGCGGAGAAAGCGGCCTCGGCCTGACCGCCGCGTTCAGCCTGGTGCTGCTGGCGCTGACCCCCTTCGCAGCCGGAGCAGCGATCCGGCAGGGTCGGGGTTAAGAAAGAGGGTTCACGCAGAGGCGCAGAGAAGAAAGGGGAGGCGCAGAGGAGTTGTTTTGAGCCGAAGGCTCAGCTTCCTTGTCAAATGTTTCGGCGTGCACTGCCGATTTGGAGAAAGGCGGCTTCGCCGCAGAAGCTAAATCTCTGCGCCCTTGCTTTCTTCTCTGCGCCTCTGCGTGAACCCCCTTTAATAAGGCGGCTTGTCCAGTCCCTTCGGGCTCGCGGTGAAGATCTCGCACCCATCCTCGGTAATCCCGATCGAGTGCTCGAACTGTGCCGACAACGACCGATCGCGGGTCACCGCCGTCCAGCCGTCTTCGAGCAGCTTCACCCCCGGCTTGCCGAGGTTGATCATCGGTTCGATCGTGAAGAACATCCCCGGTTTCAGTTCCGGCCCGGTCCCGGCCCGCGCAGCGTGGACCACTTCGGGGGCATCATGGAACAGCCGGCCGAGGCCGTGCCCGCAAAATTCGCGAACCACGCCATAACGAAATCCTTCGGCATGCTTCTGGATCGCCGCGCCGATATCGCCCAGCCGTGCGCCGGGGCGAGCGAGGTCGATCCCCAGCATCAGGCATTCATAAGTCACATCGACCAGCCGCCTCGCCTTGATCCCGACATCGCCGACCAGGTACATCCGGCTGGAATCGCCGTGCCAGCCATCGAGCAGCGGGGTCACGTCGA